>DMJN01000239.1 GCA_003451715.1 Gammaproteobacteria bacterium
ATCGACACTCTGTGGCCTGGTGTACTCGGGACTGTGCAGCAACCCATTTGTAAAACTATCCTGCCGGGCCGAATCTTCATCGCCCAGCGCGCCGGGTTGAAAGCGAATCATGGCATCGATCAATGCCATGGCGGCTATTTCACCGCCGCTGATCACAAAATCTCCCAGCGACCATTCTTCATCGATCTCGGATTCAATGATCCGTGCATCGATGCCTTGGTAACGTCCGCACACCAGCACCATATTGGGTCGTCGTGCTAACTCGATAATATCGGCCTGGCGCAGCGGCGAACCCTGGGGTGACAGGTAGATCACCCTGGCGGTCTCCGTCTGCTGGCTAAGCGCCTGCCTGGCCGCGTGTATCGACTCCAGCAAGGGCTCGGTCTTCATCAACATCCCGGGGCCACCACCGAAGGGCTTGTCATCCACCGTGCGATGCTTATCGGTTGCAAAGTCACGGGGGTTCCAGAAATCTACCGACACCAGGGCATTCTTAATCGCCCGACTGCTGATTCCGTAGTCGGTAATGGCAGCGAACATCTCTGGAAACAGGGTGACAATACCGATCTGCATCACGTTCACCTCGGCCAGGAATCTGCCAGATAGGACTCCCGATCCGGTTATTCCAGGTAGTCTGTTTCCCAGTTAACCCTAATCGTCTGCTCGTCGGTGTCGACCTTCTGGATCACCGATCCGGCGATATACGGGATCAAGCGTTCTCTCTCATCGATGCTCTGTGCCGTAGGTGCTACAACCAACACATCGTTAGCACCAGTTTCCAGCAGGTCAGCCACTATTCCAAAATTCTCACCCTGCTGGCTAAGCACTTGCATGCCTTGCAGCTCAAACCAGTAATGGCTGCCTTGTTCCAGAGCAGGCATTGCACTGCTGTCTACAGCCAACTCCACTCCCGTGAGTTGTCGCGCCGTCTCGGGATCATCATAGCCCCTAATGTGGACAAGTAGACCGTTGGCCTGTTGTCTGTATTCATCTATTTCGAGTGCTTGCCAGCGATGCTCAATTTCCGCCAGCAAGTCTGTAAAGTCGAGTATGTTTTCCGGTGGAGAAGTAAACGAGTTCAGTTTGAGCCAGCCCTTTATGCCGTATACCTTTCCCAGCCTACCCAGCACCACCTTGCTTGACTCCGTCTGCGAGCTATTAGCCATAGCTTGTTCCGGCAGCCCTGTTCGGGTCCGCTTATCAGGCTTCGGTTGTGACAGCCGCTGCAGCATCCTTGGCCAGAGTGGATACACGGGGGCTCACCTGGGCTCCCTTTGATTGCCAGAAGGCCATACGCTCAAGATCGAGCCGCAGGCGCTCTTCCTGTCCCTTGGCCAGCGGATTAAAGAATCCGATACGTTCGATGAACCGGCTGTCACGGGCGCGCCTGCTATCAGCCACAGTGATATGGTAGAAAGGCTTTTTCTTAGCACCACCACGAGATAATCGGATCGTGACCATAATTAATTCCTGTTAGAAAAATCTCTAATTCTGTAATGTTCAGGGGCTTGGGTGCGCTCGCTACGGTTTGACCGGCGTCTTGCACGACTTCCTGAGAAGGGCCCGGATAAAAAGGCGGGTATTCTAAGTCAATTGGCGCCTATATGGAAGTGCCAAGGGCCCTAATTTAATGACCATCACTCGCCAGTGAAAGCCAGCAATCCTGAGGCTTTTCAGGGATCGGCCCGCTGCTTAAAAACGTGGGAATTTACCACCGGGCGGCATGCCCGGCAGCCCTCCCGGCCCCTGCATACCGCCCAGGCCACGCATCATGTTCGCCATTTTGCCGCCCTTCATCTTCTTCATTAGCTTCTGCATCTGCTTATACTGCTTCAGGAGGCGATTGAGATCCTGAATCTGGGTACCGGATCCTTGAGTAATGCGGCGCTTGCGAGAGCCGTTGAGCAGGTCTGGATTGACGCGTTCCCGCATGGTCATGGAGTTGATGATGGCTTCCATGTGCCGAAACTGTGTATCGTCCATTTGATTGGCGGCGTGCGCTGGTAAGGCACCCATGCCAGGCATCTTGTCCATGATGCTGGCGGCACCTCCCATGTTTTGCATCTGTCTGAGCTGTTCCTTGAAATCTTCCAGGTCGAATCCCTTGCCTTTCTTGATCTTGCGAGCCAGCCGATCGGCCTTACCCTTGTCGACCTTTTTCTCGGCTTCTTCAATCAGGGAAAGCACGTCTCCCATGCCAAGAATTCGGGATGCGATTCGATCTGGATAGAACGGCTCCAGGGCATCGACCTTCTCACCCATGCCAATAAATTTGATCGGCTTGCCGGTAATATGCCGAACCGAGAGTGCAGCGCCACCGCGGGCATCGCCATCCGCCTTACTCAGTATGACGCCGGTCAGTGGCAGGGCATCGTTGAAAGCCCTGGCAGTATTGGCCGCGTCCTGACCGGTCATGGCGTCCACCACGAACAGGGTTTCGACTGGATTAAGCTGAGCATGCAGCTGGCTGATCTCGCCCATCATCTGCTCATCGATGGCGAGGCGTCCGGCGGTATCGACTATTAACACATCGACGAATTTTCTCTGGGCCTCACGCAGCGCCCCCGCCGCAATATTCTGTGGTGACTGGCTGGCTTCACTGGCGAAGCATTCCACCCCCACTTCATCCGCCAGGGTCATTAACTGTTGAATTGCAGCGGGACGATAAACATCGGCACTGACTACCATGACTTTCTTCTGCCGGTCATTCTTCAGCCAATGGGCGAGTTTGGCGACAGTGGTGGTCTTACCTGCTCCCTGAAGGCCCGCCATCAAGACTATCGCCGGCGGTGTTGTCTTCAGATCGAGCTCGGTATTTGCCGAACCCATCAATGATTCCAGTTCGGCCTGCACAATCTTGATGAACGCCTGGCCGGGCGACAGACTCTTTGAGACTTCCTGCCCTACTGCACGCAGACTGACCCGGTCGATAAAATCTTTAACAACCCCCAGGGCAACATCGGCTTCCAGCAAGGCGCGACGTACTTCACGCAGGGCATCCTGGATATTGCTTTCGGTCAGGGTAGCCTTACCGGTGAGTTTACGGAAGGTGTCGGAGAGCCGTTCAGTTAAGTTGTCAAACACTGTTAAGAATCACCTGATTGCTGGTTTTGGTTTCAGTGAGCGGCAGATTATAGCCAATTCGCCTCGACTGAACTAATAAGCCTTTATGCGGGCTGCTGCTGCGCTAAAAAAGAACTTCAACCCCCACCCAGTATGTGCGACACTTTCCAGCCAATCAGTACAGTAGTTTTCCGATGCAAGTCACCGTAATTTCTGGGCTATTTGCCGTTCTCTTCTACCTGATGGGTGCCATCTTTCAGGGTGTAAAGTTTACCAGTAACAAAAACACCCGCACGGCGGTATTCACTTTCGGTGCCATGGCGGTATTCGCGCATGCCATCAGTGCCTTCGGCATCATTCGTACGACTTCCGGTTATCATTTCGGCATCTTCAAGATCAGCACTCTGATCGCCGTGTCTATATCCCTGCTGGTAATAATCAGCGCCTTGCGCAAACCACTGGAAAACCTGTTCCTCGGGCTATTCCCCCTGGCTATTCTCGCTATCCTGACATCCCTCACCGTCAGCAGTGATTATCCGCCGACGGACATGAGTCCGGGATTGGCGAGTCATATCCTGACATCAATACTTGCCTACAGCTTCATTATCATCGCTGCGCTGCAGTCAGTATTTCTGGCCTACCAGAATTACCACCTGAAGCACGGTCATGCCGGTGGCCTGATCAGCAAATTTCCAGCGCTGCTGGATATGGAAGCCTTTCTGTTTGAGCTGCTGTGGGTGGGTCAGGTTTTACTGAGTCTGGCTATCATCGCAGGACTGTTATTCATCGATAATATTTGGGGAATCGACGGCGTCATTCATAAGACGGTCTTCTCTATGTTGGCGTGGATCGTGTTCGCGGTGCTGCTGTGGGGGCGCTATCGACTGGGGTGGCGTGGTGTAAGACCAGCGATACGCGGCACCCTGGCAGGATCTACACTGCTAATCGTCGGCTACTACGGATCCAAGTTGGCACTGGAATACATCTTGAGTTAAACAAATTGACGGTAGTCAACCTCGCTCAAATTAATCTCTCTTTGGAAACTTCTTACTAAATGGACACTGACAGTTCATCGCTAACGATGCTCTCGTTGTTCTTCGTATTGCTCATATGCGCTTCCGCCTATTTCTCAAGCTCGGGAACCGGCATGATGAGCCTGAATCGTTATCGACTCAAACACCTGAAGCGCAATAAACATCCGGGCGCAACTCGTGCCAGTAAGCTTCTTGAAAGCCCCGACAAGTTGATCGGCATTATTCTGATTGGTAATAACTTCGTCAATTTCCTGGCGGCGTCGATCGCAACATCTATATCCATTATATTACTGGGAGAACCGGCCCCTTTAACTACGGCCATCATTCTTACTTTGATCGTGTTGATCTTTGCCGAAGTGACACCCAAGACCATCGCGGCACTGTACCCGGAAAAGATAGCCTACCCATCCAGCTTATTGCTCGCGGTGCTGTTGAAAATACTCTACCCGGCGGTGTGGATGGTGAATTTTGTTTCCAATGCTCTGGTTCGATTCATTGGATTTACACCGGAGACTGACGACAGTCATCAGCAGTTGAGTCCCGACGAACTACGTACGGTCGTACATGAATCCGGTGCCCGCATTCCGCAGCGCAGGCACGGAATGTTGTTGAACATTCTGGACCTGGAAAAAGTGACGGTGAATGACATACTGGTGCCCCGTAATGGTGTATTGGGCATCGATATCGGGGACGATCTGGATGATATTCTCGATCAGATAGGCAGCGCCCAACACACTCGAATGCCGGTATTCAAGCAGGATATCGACAGCATCATCGGCATTCTGCACCTGCGTAGTAGCGGCCGACTGATCCGAGTGGAAAACCTGAACAAAGCCGCCCTGTTGCAGGAAACAACAGAACCCTACTTCATTCCAGAAAGCACCCCTCTGCACACACAGCTGTTTAATTTTCAGAAGAAAAAACTACGCATGGCAGTAGTGGTCGATGAATATGGCGCCGTGAAGGGTATCGTCACCCTGGAGGACATACTCGAGGAGAATGTCGGTGAATTCACCACCGACATGGCAGGCAGCAGCAAGGACATCATGGAGCAGAGCGATGGTAGTTTTCTGATCGACGGTGGCGCCAGCGTTCGAGAGATTAATCGAGTGCTCTCCTGGGATCTGAACAGCAGTGGAGCCAAGACCTTGAATGGATTGTTAATGGAAATTCTGCAATCCATACCAGACTCTTCAGTGGGAATCGATCTAGACAGATACTATGCCGAGATAGTGCAGGTAAAAGAAAATGTCATCCGCACAGTAAAGATGCGTGAATCAGAATCCAGCGTCATCACCACAGACCATGAAGATTAGTTACGTAGAATAACTGTTTTTACAGATTCAAAACTCTGCAATCCTTTCAGTTCAAATGAATGCAGCTGATGGATTTCACACCGGTCACATTTTACTGCCACGGAGAGAGCGAACGGCGCGTTCAGTTGCAGCTGCCAGAACTGCCATGACTGGGGAGCATCCTCCCGTTCCCGGGCGAAGGAGATTGTGATGCGGCTGTCGGCAACGAATCCGAAGCTGAATTGGCGCAGGGGAATTGCCAGCCCCAGTCCACAGGCTTTTATATAGGCCTCCTTCAAGGTCCACAGCTCATAGAAGCGGGCCAACTGGCTGGCATGTGGCAATGCCTCGAGCTCATTCACTTCAGCGGTTGAAAAGTATCGATGGGCAATCTTGAGGACACGCCTGGACTTATCGCTACACTCGATATCGACACCAATAGCCTCGTGCCTGCTGATCGCCAGCACCAGGCGATCGGCGGAGTGGGACAGATTGAAGAACAGTGGTTGGCTACGCTGGCTGGGGTCGATGGACGGCTTACCGTAGGGATTCTCGACAAACCGCCAGTGCTGCGGTGTGACTTCTCCATATTGAGTCAGCACAGAGCGCATCAGCATGCGTCCCAGCAGAAATTGCTTGCGATGTCTGTCGAAGTAATAGCGGTGATACCGTGTGAGCTCGGCAGGCGTTAACCAGTCCAGACACTGTGCCGCCAGTTCGGCTGTATCGAAATCAGCTTGCTGGACATGCCACAGATGTATCTGGGAGTCATCGAGCTGCAACATATTCGAGCTCCGTGAGTTCCCAGACACAGGACAATTGTTTACGTGCAATGCGATTCTCACTGGGATGGGCAAAGGCATTGTTTACAAAGCGAATATTATCCAGCTCGATAGACTGATTAACATGGCTGTGTCCGTACACGTGAATATCCGGATTGAGCCTTCTTACCTGCTCCCCCAGCCCGTCACTTCCGAGTATGGGATAGATTCTTCTACGCTGAACAGGAATTCTCGACGGCATAACATCTATACCCGGTAAAAAGTGAGAAAAACTGATCACGGTTGTATTGCTGGTGGATAGGAGTGGCTCATTTTTATTGAGGAAGAAGTCGTTCAACGCAGCTGCGTTATCGAGATGCACCGGCCAGAGGCAGGATCTGAAATCTCGCCAGGCCCGCCGCAAATGCCGATCGGGCTCGCCGAAGGAAAAATCATACCAACCCAGCAAGGGAACGATACTTAATTCGCCATAATGGTGAACATCTCTCAAGATTCCTAACTCTTTACACAACGCTTCTTTGGTATGACATTTTTCCAACGAACAATCCAGCTCGTCTTCATCAATCCAGAATTCGTGGTTACCCGGCACGAAGAACACATCCATGAATTTTGAGCGTAGGGACTCCAGAACCCGGCGCAGTGTATTCAACTCGTGGGAAACGTCTCCAGCCAGGATCAATACATCGCCCTGGTAACTGATCTCGCTTAGAGAAAGTACCCACTGGAGATTTTCAGGATAATCCACATGCAGGTCTGATACCGCGTAAACTCTCATGCAGGTCGTCCGCTCAGTCGCTTTTCCCGGCGTGCTGAATTTTCCATTGTCATTCCCCCTATAATGTCAGGCATGCCAGCAATGTTAGCATCTGATCTCGATACCCTGCTTGACCAGGTGCGAGCCTGTCAGCTCTGCAAGGCGCATATTCCCGAGCCACGCCCGGTATTGCGGGCTTGCCAGAGTGCCAAAGTACTGGTTATCGGACAAGCCCCGGGCACAAAGGTTCATGCCAGCGGCATACCCTGGGATGATGCCAGTGGCCGCCGCCTGCGCCGATGGATGGGAGTTACCGATGCCGAGTTCTACGATACGTCTCACATTGCCATTGTGCCCATGGGGCTGTGTTATCCCGGCAAGGGGAAATCTGGCGATTTGCCACCCAGGCCCGAATGTGCTCCAGCCTGGCATGCAGAGGTCTTCAAGCGACTCCCCAACATCGAATGTACCTTGCTGATCGGCCAATATGCCCAGAACTACTACGCTGCCGGCAATCATAAGACCCTTACTTCACGCGTGACAGACTGGCAGAAGTTTGCGCCTTCCAGAGTTGTACTGCCACACCCATCTCCCCGCAACGAATTGTGGCTCAGAAAGAATCCCTGGTTCGAACGGGAAGTTGTGCCTTATCTGCAGAGCACTATTCGAGCCCTGTTGTGTGTTTAGATTGCAATCCCTCTGCCTGCTATAAAAAATCAATTGGATTTGATGAATTTTAACCGCTAAAGTGCCATGATCATGTACCGTCACTGCACTGACTTGTACAGCTTCAGTAGCGCTCAAATTTAGTTATCGATAGGAGAAACAATATGTCACTAAAAGGATCTAAAACCGAAGCAAACCTGAAAGCCGCTTTTGCAGGTGAATCCCAGGCCAATCGCCGTTACCTCTATTTCGCCCAGAAGGCTGACGTGGAAGGATACAACGACGTATCTGTTCTGTTTCGTTCCACCGCCGAAGGTGAGACCGGCCATGCCCATGGCCATCTCGAATACCTGGAAGAAGTCGGTGATCCTGCCACTGGCCTGCCAATTGGTGGCACTGCCGATAACCTGAAGGCTTCCGTTGCTGGTGAGACTCACGAGTACACCGACATGTATCCCGGCATGGCAAAGGATGCCCGCGACGAAGGATTCGATGAAATTGCCGACTGGATGGAGACTCTCGCTAAAGCCGAGCGATCCCATGCTAATCGATTTCAGAAAGCCCTGGATTCCCTGGACGACTGATACCACTCCGCAAGAACTCCTGTCGCCACCGCGGCGACAGGAACAGCAATTCGCCTACACAAATCACCTGAAAGAGACCTTACATGTCAGACCGGGATAGAGAGGGAGGTCTGGACGCGCCCACCAGACATCCACTCAATCAGGATGATCCTGCTTTCTGGGACGAGTCCGATCTCAACAAGGAACTGGAAAGAGTCTACGACATCTGCCACGGCTGCCGGCGCTGTGTAAGCCTGTGTAATGCCTTCCCTACCCTGTTCGACCTGGTTGACGAGAGCGAAACCCTGGAAGTGGACGGCGTCGCGGTAGCGGATTACAGGAAAGTCGTCGATCAGTGCTACCTCTGTGATCTGTGCTACCTCACCAAGTGCCCCTACGTGCCACCACATGAATGGAACCTGGATTTTCCCCATGTGATGTTGCGTGCCAAGGCGGTGAAATTTAATAAGAGCGACACGAAATTCCGTGATCGTCTGATTACCAGTACTGACCTTATCGGCAAGGTGGCCTCCAAACCACTGATCAACACCCTGGTTAACGGCGGAAACAAGAATGACACCATAAGAAGTCTATTAGGTAAAACTGTAGGCATTCACAACGAGGCCAATCTACCCGAGTACGTCAGCAAGACAGCCCGTAAAACTCATGCGGCGCATATCTTCGATCCAAGCATCAGACAAAGTCCAGATCACAAAGGAGATAAGCAATCAGTAACGCTCTTTACTACCTGTTACTGCAACTATAACGAGCCCTCTCTCGCCGACAGCATCATCAAGATACTGCAACACAACGAAGTAACCGTGGAACTACCGATGCGGGAACACTGCTGTGGCATGCCAAAGCTGGAACTGGGAGACCTGGTG
Organism: Gammaproteobacteria bacterium; assembly: GCA_003451715.1. Classification (GTDB taxonomy): domain Bacteria; phylum Pseudomonadota; class Gammaproteobacteria; order Pseudomonadales; family Pseudohongiellaceae; genus UBA9145. Next base: position 9,042 of record DMJN01000239.1, read on the forward strand.
TCGGTGAAGAAACTCAAGGAACAGAATATTCCAATCCTTTACGAGAGTGTGCAACGCGGCAATGTAATCATGGCAACGGTACCCTCCTGCGTGTTCATGTTTAAGCAGGAGCTGCCCCTGATGTATCCCGAAGATGAACAGGTAAAGGCAGTAGCTGCGGCGTTCCACGACCCCTTCGAATACCTTTTCAAGCTACACAAACAAGGCAAACTCAAGACAGACTTCAATACTTCCCTGGGAAATGTCAGCTATCACGTCGCCTGCCATCAACGGGTGCAGAACATCGGACCCAGGACCAGGCAGATTCTCGAGCTGATCGAAGGCACCGAAGTCAAGAGTATCGAACGCTGCTCTGGTCACGATGGTACCTACGGGGTGAAGAAAGAGACTCTGCAGTTTGCCAATAAGATCGCCGCGCCCATCGTGCGCCAGATCAAGCAGCAGGAGCCAGACTATTACGGTAGTGACTGCCCCATAGCCGGCAAGCATATTGAATACAACCTGGACACGGATCAACAAGCCATGCATCCCATTGATCTACTTTTACTGGCCTACGGGCTATAGTGAAACTTCCATGAAGAAAATTACCATTGCTGACTTGATGTCAATCGAAGCCTATGAGGTGCAGCGCCCGGCGATTCGCCAAGCCATCATGGAGCACAAGAAGACACGTAGAGTGGCGCTGGGCCCGAATGCCATGTTGCACTTCGAAGATTACATGGTCATGCGGTACCAGGTACTGGAGTTGATGCGGGTAGAGAAGATCACCGCAGAAGCGGACTTACTCGAAGAACTCCGGGCCTACAACCCGTTAATTCCCGATGGGAATAACCTGAAAGTCACCTTCATGTTGGAATACCCTGATGAAGAGGAGCGTAGTCTCGCCTTGAGCCAGCTAATTGGTATTGAAGAACTCATCTCCATACAGATAGATGGATTCTCTCCGGTCTACCCTGTGACTAATGAAGACCTGACCCGTTCCACCGAGGAGAAGACTTCATCGGTTCACTACCTGCGCTTCGAATTCGACACCGAGATGATTAGGGCCGCAAAAGCGGGGGCGAATTGGACTATTCGTAGTGAGCATCTCAATTACCCCCACAGCGCCACAAAGCTGCCGCCGGATGTTACCCAGTCGCTGCAACGAGATTTCGACTGAGTCACTATCCCCGCCAGACCTTCCGAGTTGTGGGGTTTTCCCGCTTCAGTTACTATCGTCGGATCTCCATTCAATCTCGGACTCACAACATAGCGAGCCCTCAAGGCATTCGAGCGCGAGGATAGCAGTATGACCAGCCACTTAAAAACAATCCGACTCATCAGCTTCCTGGCTGCATTGAGCATCTCATTCTCTGCCCTGGCAGACAATCACGGCGAAGCGAGCAATCTAAGCTCCATCAAAGCCATTCACTCCACCAATTTCGGCATTGACCAGTCGGAGATCGAGCAGATCAAGGCTGCCATGCAGGCCGCTGTCGATGGCGGACATATCCCCGGGGCTCTGTTACTGGTTGGCAATAGCGAGGGCGTCGGTGTGTTGGAAACTGCCGGCATGCAGGGGCCGGACAGTTCTACTCCGGTAAACAAGGACACGATCTTCCGCATCTATTCCATGACCAAACCCATCATCAGCGTCGCGGCGATGTCGCTGGTGGAAGATGGGCTGCTACGCCTGGATGACCCGGTGAGCAAGTACATTACAGAGTTTGATAATCTCAAGGTCATCGACCGCGAGACTGACCAGATCAGCGCTGCTCGCAACGTCATGACTGTAGAAAATCTGCTGACTCACGAATCCGGACTGGTACAGGAAATTTTTGCCGGAGGCACGGCACTCGGCAACATGTACCAGGAGAGTTTCCCTGACTACTCCGACATTACTGCCCGTGATCTGGCAGGCCGCCTTGGCAAACTACCGGTCTACTTTGAGCCTGGCAGCGCCTGGCACTACGGCCACTCCACAGACGTGCTGGGTGCGGTGCTGGAAGTCGCCGCAGGTAAACCTCTCGATGAGTTACTCAACGAACGCATCTTCGAACCCCTGGGCATGGATGAAACTACATTCTATGTGCCGAAGAGCAAGTCATTCCGTATAGCCCAGCCGATTCATGGCCAGATGGCAGACTATACACAAGTTAAGGCAATGCTCTCCGGAGGGGGTGGACTTAATTCGACCACCGAGGACTACGTACGATTCGCCGAGATGTTGCTGGGCGGTGGCGAATATCGTGGTCATCGAATTATCGAAGAAGCCACCCTGGATCAGATGCGCGAGAAGAAAATCGGCGAAGATGTCAGCCGTGAATTTTTCTTTTACGGCAATACCGGTGACTGGGGACTGGGCTTTCACTTACAGCCCACCACCGATGATCCCAACGGGCCGCACAACTTCGGCTGGCGCGGCATCGGCGGCACTATCGTCGTGGTGGATGAAGAGAATGACTTCTATATGATCTACATGGAACAGAAACGTGGCGGACCGAGGGGTGCACCGTTCGATAACAACATCGCGACTCGCATGGTGCACGAGGCAATGCAATAGGGATTCCTTAATTCAGCAGGTCATACTTACGCAGATACCCGCGCAGTTGATGATAGCTGAGGTTTAAAAACTCGGCAGCTTTCTTCTGATTGAACTGGTTCTGCTCCATGGCCTGGTTTAACAGGTTAATTTCAAACTCCTGCACCTCGTTCTTGAAGTCGAATGAGTCAGCGCTGGACAAGTCCGGAGCCGACGCGACCACACCCGGTTCACCATCGGCATTGGATGCCTTCTGAGACTTGGTGGATGAACTGGGGCGATAAGGAGATTCGAAGGGATTGAACACCAGTCGCGTGATATGTCCGTCCCCATTCTGGTACACGGCGCGCTCGATAACATTCTTCAATTCGCGGATATTGCCCGGCCAGGAATAGTTATGGAGTGCCTTCGCCACTTTGTCTGAAAACCCCGCGAAGAACTCGCCACCCAGTTCCTTCACCATGCCCACGGCGAAGTGCTCTGCCAATACCAGAATGTCTTCAGAGCGCTCACGCAGGGGTGGCAGGGTAATCACATCGAAGGCCAGCCGGTCCAGCAGGTCTTCCCTGAACTGACGCTGTTTGGCGAGTTCGGGTAGGTCTTCATTGGTAGCGGCGATGATGCGCACATCGACGGAAATGGTCTCGTTACCACCCAGCCTTTCAAATTCGCCGTACTCGATAACTCGCAGAATCTTCTCCTGTACCGACATATCGGTGTTGGCCAACTCGTCGAGAAACAGGGTGCCGCCATGGGCACGCTCGAAATAGCCTTTGCGCTGCCCGGTTGCTCCCGTATAAGCACCCGCCTCATGACCGAACAGCTGCGCCTCCAGCAGAGTTTCACTCATCGCCGCACAATTAATCTTCAGGAAGGCCTGCTCCCATCGGCGCGACAGAAAGTGCAGCCTGGCTGCCACCAGTTCCTTACCCGTGCCGCGCTCCCCAACGATCAGCACCGGCTTGTTGAGCGGGGCGACGACGGAAATATGCTCTTGCATCTCCAGGAAGCTGGCAGATTCGCCGATCATGCGGGGTGGAGAGTGTTGATCATCCATAATAAATAA
>DMJN01000058.1 GCA_003451715.1 Gammaproteobacteria bacterium
AAATTGGCTATCATCGGCTCATGAGATGCCACCTGGAATAATTGAGCCTGCTCGTCAATGCAGCGAACCGTCACGATATGATGTGCAGCACCCAGATGCAGATGATATTGAGCACTGTTCAATAGAGTGAATTCGGATTCAATCAGTTTGATACAGGCATCAAACCGCTGGATCGGTATGTACAATTCCGGCTGGATCAGCCAGTCCCCGCGTTTGACGGCATCAACATTGATACCAATATTGGCGGCAGTGCGTTGACCGGCATCGACTCGTTCGATATCTGTATTGTCTTGCCGCAAGCCTCGAATTTTTGTTTCCTGCCCGCTACCGGTGTGTAAAACAGAGTCGCCTATTTTGATATTTCCGGCACGCACACTTCCGGTTACAACGGTCCCGATGCCTTTTACGGTGAAACTTCGATCGATCAGGAGCCTGGCATTGTGATCCGGTGATTGTGGTTGGGTTCCATCACGGCTGTTTATAACATTCTGTAGGTGGCAGGTAAGTTCTTCGATACCCTGACCGGAGATGTTCGAAATTTGGAAAATGGGAGCCTCGCTCAGGCTAGTAGATGTGAGTAATGCAGTTATTTCCTCGGACACAAATTGAATCCTGCTTTCGTCGCATTTATCGACTTTAGTCAGTGCAACAACTCCACTCGATATGCCGAGTAAGTCGAGAATTGCCAGGTGTTCTCGCGTTTGGGGCATTATCCCGTCGTCGGCAGCGACAACTAGCAGAGCATAGTCTACCGTTCCCACTCCAGCCAGCATATTGTTGATAAAATCTGAGTGACCCGGAACATCGACAAAACCGATAGTGTTGTTGCATGACTGCTCATTTACTGAATTGGAGAAGTGGAAGTACGCATAGCCAAGATTAATACTCAATCCCCTGGCTTTTTCTTCGCTGAGAGTATCGGTATCTGTACCCGTAATGCCACGAATCAGAGCCGTCTTGCCATGGTCGACATGCCCAGCCGTCGCTACGATGAGAGACTTGTCGCTTAGATTTTTATCAACTGAACTCGATTCAGCCATGGCGCACTACTTGTTCAGAGGATCCCTATAGTTGGGTTGCTTAATTGGAGGCTGCTAAGTCAGGGATCGGTGGTACGGTTATACTTGACGATGTAGTAAATCATTATGGCGACGATAATCGCCGCTACCAGAAACCCAGCATTAAGCACCCCGTTTTCAAGATTGACGATACCGTAGCCTATAGAGCCCGTCATGAGAGCGTAGTAACAAAAGGGTAGCAGTGTTTTTCGGATTACGGCACCTTCTTTGCCAATTAGCCCGGCAACAGCAGAGGCAGCGACCACGTTATGTACGCAGATTATATTTCCTGATGCGCCGCCGACAGCTTGCAAGGCAACTATCCAGGTTGGATCAGCAAGAATGCGTTCGCCTACGCCAAACTGGAATAGAGAGAACATCATGTTGCTTACTGTGTTGCTGCCAGCTACGAAGGCACCAAGTCCTCCAATAAATGTAGAGAAAAACGGCCAGGCAGAGCCAGCCAGATTAGCCACGCCTTCAGCAAGCGCAATGGGCATCTGTTCATATCCCGCTGCTCCACCGCTGGTGTTAATGAACACTTGTACCATGGGAACGGTAAAGACTAGTGCTGTAGACGCAGGGATAAGTGTTTTCAGTGAACTACTGAAGGCTTGCGTGTACTCAGAGGACTTTAGTCCATGGAGCAAGATGGTGATCAGCGAGACAATTATGAATATTGTGCCCGGTGACCAGAATGGTTGAAATGATGCACTGATGTCACTGCCGAAAATTTGTGGCCACGACCAGGTTATAAATGGATTGGCGCTACGCAAAAAAGTTTCCATGCCTAATGCGGGTAATCGTGTCAAAACCAGCAAGCCTGCGACTAACAGGTAAGGAGACCAGGCTCGAACGAGGCTCATGGTATGGGTGTTGTCACTAGTAACTATGTCGGACTGTAGACTACCGGTCCACTCGGCATCCCAATTCGCTCTGTCATCGAAGTCCCATATCTGATCATTTGCAGGCATCAGGAATCCGGTCCTGGCGGCGCTTACTACGATTGCCAGCCCTATCATGCCACCGAACATGGATGGAAATTCAGGCCCGAACACAGTAGCGACTATTAGATACGGTATAGTCATTGAAAAGGCTGCGAACAGAGCAAATTTCCATACCCTGAAACCATCGGCAAAGCTGCGATGTTTGCCAAAGAATCGCGTCATAATGGCGGTGACAAGAAGCGGTATAAAAGTACCGGCGAGTGCATGTATTAAGGCGACCTTGGTTGCAATGAACTCGAGAAACATGTCCCATTCTGCATAGCCTCTTTCTGCAGCATAGGCTGCCATATTCGGATCGGCGGATAATCCAGTATTTATACCTACCAGTATTGGTGTGCCCATGGCGCCGAAGGAGACTGGTGTACTCTGAATGATCATGCCAGCGACGACCGCTGCCATTGCCGGGAAGCCAAGGCCCACCATAAGCGGAACTGCAACTGCTGCAGGGGTACCAAAACCGGCAGATCCCTCGATAAACGAACCAAAAAGCCAGGCAATAATAATCACCTGTATGCGACGGTCAGGAGTGATGTCGGAGAAACCCTGGCGAATGGCTTGTATAGCCCCACTCTGCTGGAGGGTATTTAGTAGAAGGATAGCGCCAAAAATAATATAGATGAGCGTGCCGGCTACCCAGAGCCCATTGACACTGGCTGCGACTACTTTGTTTATCGGTACCTGCCATACCAGATAGGCTAACAACACGGCAACTACATAAGCGATAGGCATTGCTCGACTGGCTGGCCAGCGCAGTATGACTAGAAAGATTGCGACGGAGATAATAGGTAACAGCGAAAGTACAGCGAGGACACCGATGCTCATAGTTATTGTTCTTTTGAATAGGTTTTAGTAGCTAGCAGCTTGAGCTTAGCAGATATCCTGCCCTACTCAAAACCCAGTTGGCTGCTACATCACGAGCGACAATGTTGGATATTAGTGAAATAATGTCATTCTGGGCTTGAATCTAACTGGCCTGATCAATCCTCTAGAACAGGAGTAATGACAATGGAAATATCGACGATTGTGGTATTAGTCATCGTAGCAGTCGTATTCTTTTATGTTGTTGGTATCTATAACCGACTGGTGAGTTTAAAGAACAGATATCAGAATGCTTTTGCCCAAATCGAAGTACAACTTAAACGCCGCTACGATCTCATTCCAAACCTGGTGGAAACTGCTAAGGGTTACATAAAGCATGAGCGGGAAACATTGGAAGCGGTTATCGCTGCCCGTAATGGTGCCGCCGCAGGATTGGCCGCAGCCGCAGCCGACCCCGGGAATGCCGCAGCGATTAGAGAGTTGGCTGGACAGGAAGGTGTACTTACAGGGGCACTCAACCGTCTGAACGTGGTTATGGAGGACTATCCCGACCTTAAGGCGAATCAGAACATGATGCAGCTCAGCGAAGAACTAACTACTACTGAGAATAAAGTTGCCTTTTCCCGGCAGGCTTTCAATGATCAAGTAATGGCTTATAACACTTATCGACAGTCATTTCCCCCTGTGGCAGTAGCGGGAATGTTCGGGCACAGCAGTGATGCCAGCTTGTTGGAATTTGAAGACAGCGAGCAAATTCAGGAAGCGCCCAAAGTCTCTTTCTAACACATACGGTAGGACTTTTCTGAAAGCTAATTGCCAGATCGATAATTATGGATTTTTTCGAGTCTCAATACATTGCCAAACGTAACACCGGGAAGCTAATTTTTCTTTTTGCTATTGCGGTGGTTGCTTTAATTATCATTACAAATTTGATGGTGATGATCGTGTTTGGGATTGCCGGCAATGGATCTAGCAGCACAGCCGCAGTAGACGTTATGCAATTTGATTGGCAAATCTTTCTTGTGATAAGCGTGGCAGTGATATTTGTCGTCTTGATGGGAAGCCTTTACAAGATTAGTGCTTTGTCTGGAGGCGGAGCACGTGTGGCGGAAATGATGAATGGCAAGCTATTGTTGCCGGCTAGCAATGATGTTGCAGAGCGTCGCGTTCTAAACGTAGTGGAAGAAATGGCTTTGGCCTCTGGAACACCAGTTCCTCCGGTTTACCTTATGGAGGAATCCGGCATTAACGCGTTTGCTGCGGGCTATTCACCCGCCGATGCAGTTATAGGTGTTACTCGTGGCACCATCAATACACTGAGCAGGGAGCAGCTACAGGGAGTAATTGCCCATGAATTCAGTCACATCCTGCACGGAGACATGCGCATTAATATCCGCCTGATTGGGGTGTTACACGGAATTATGGTACTTGGCATTATCGGATACTACTTGCTGAGAGGTGGAGCGCATAGCCGCCGCTCGAAGGATTCCGGTGGCATTGTGTTTCTGGGAATTGGGCTGATTGTGGTTGGTTGTGTCGGTACATTCTTCGGAAACCTGATTAAAGCTGCAGTTAGCAGGCAGCGGGAATTTCTTGCCGATGCATCAGCAGTGCAATTTACGCGCAATCCGAATGGGATCGCTGGTGCATTGATGCAGATTACTGAACATACCGAGCGTTCTTACCTGCGTAACCCGAAGAGTGCAGAAATTAGCCATGCTCTTTTTGAAGAAGCTGGAAAGTCGGCTCTGAGTGGCTTGTACGCAACCCATCCGCCTCTGGAGAAGCGAATAGCTGCCCTACTTTCCAGATGGGATGGTAGCCATGACCTGATTCGTAAAACAGTTGCAGAAGAAAAGCAGACAGAATCGGTAGCAACGGAGAAGGAGAGGCGACAAAAACTAACTTCAATACTCACCGGCGCAACCGGTGTGTTACTTACCGATTCCATTTTAGGTCAAGTTGGAAATCCAGGTGTTCAGCATCTGGAATATGCCGAGGTAATCAGACAGCAAATACCTCAAGAATTTCTCGATGCTGCGCACGAGCCTTCAGCCGCCAGAGCAGTAATCTATTACCTGGTCATTAGTAGAAAAGAATCGGTACGAAGTCAACAACTCACCTTTCTCGAGGGCAGTGCCGACCTGGGTGTCTATCCGGAATTGCAGGCTCTTATGATCGCTGAGGCTGATGGTGTGTCGCTGAACTCAGTTTTTCGCCTTCCCCTGGTGGAAATCGCATTGCCTAACTTGCGACAACTTTCTGCCAACCAATACAAATTATTTAAGAACAATTTTAGTGAACTAATCGCACTCGACAAGAAGATTAGTTTGATGGAATGGGCATTTCAGAAAATTATATTTACCAGTCTGGATATGGTTTTTGTCAAGCAAAAGAGAATAAAGCTTGGAAGGAATGAGCTGAAGAATTGCAGCAACTCGATTAACCTGCTTTTGTCCATACTGGCGCACTCTAATCCACAACAGGGAATTTCAGTTGAACAGGCTTTTGAGATTGCTACAGCCAAGCTGGATATAGACGCAAGCATCATACCGACTGAGTCTATAGATTATGAAGCATTGAACAACGCACTGGATGAGCTGGTTTTACTCAAGCCACTACAGAAACCTGCGCTACTCAAGGCTTGTGCAGCCTGTATCACGGCAGACAAGGAGGTCACGGCTATTGAAGCAGAATTGATACGGGCCATAGCTGCGACCATCGATTGTCCGATGCCGCCGATAGTAGTCTGACTATTTGGTGTAACGCTCAGCCAGCTCTGAGCTTTGCCTGGGCGGCGGCTAACCTGGCAATTGGAACCCTGGGAGGAGAGCAACTGACATAGTTAAGACCTGCTCTATGACAAAAATCGATAGATGAAGGATCGCCAGCATGTTCACCACAGATTCCTAGTTTTAGTTTCGGCTTGGTATCTCTTCCCTTGCTTACGGCCAGATCGATTAATTTACCTACTCCTGATTGATCGAGGCTGGCAAACGGATTCTGATTGTAGATTTCCTTTCTTTGGTACTCATCATAAAACAATCCCATGTCATCGCGACTTAAACCGAGTGTTGTCTGGGTGAGATCATTGGTTCCAAAGCTGAAAAAGTCGGCTTCCCTGGCGATTTCATCGGCGGTTATCGCTGCGCGAGGAACTTCGATCATAGTTCCGACAATATAGTTTATACGGACTTTACGCGCCTTCATGACTTCGCGGGCGACTCGATGCACTGTGTGTAGTTGGTCGGCGAGTTCTTCTCGAAATCCTACCAACGGAATCATGATTTCCGGTTTTACACGTATTCGTTTCTTGCCTTTCAGTACTTGCGCAGCGGCTTCAAAAATAGCCCTGGTCTGCATCTCAGTAATTTCTGGATAGAGAATGCCCAGCCTGCAACCGCGACAACCGAGCATAGGATTCTCTTCGTGCAATGCTTTAATACGGTCGATCACAAAATCGAGCGGTACATCGAGTTTCTCTGCAAGCTGTCGTCTAACGACATCGTCATGAGGTAGAAATTCATGCAGAGGAGGATCCAGCAGCCGGATCGTGACTGGGCGACCGTCCATTGCCCTGAACAGCCCAATAAAATCCTTCTTTTGAAATGGTAACAGTTTCTTTAGAGCTGATCGGCGCTGTACTTCATCGACCGCCAGTATCATCTGGCGCATATAGTCGATGCGCTCACCTTCGAAAAACATATGTTCAGTTCTGCACAGGCCAATTCCCTCTGCGCCGAATGATACCGCCTGCCTGGCCATTGTCGGAGTGTCTGCATTGGTGCGGATTTTTAAGGAGCGATGCTTGTCTGCCCATCGCATAATTGTTTGAAACAATTCATAAGTATAGCTGGCTGATGGCTTGAGCCCACCGTCCAAAACGCGTTTCACTTCGGAGTCTGCACTTTCAATCATGCCTTTGTAAATAGCGCCGGTGCTACCGTCTATGGAGATATAATCTCCTTCTTTTAGCACAACTTTCCCAGCCGTAAGTGTTCTTCTTTCGTAATTGATTTTGATATCGCTGGCTCCACAAATGCAGACCTTGCCCAGTTGCCTCGCAACGAGAGCGGCGTGTGAAGAGACGCCTCCGCGTGATGTCAGAATGCCCTGGGAATAAAGCATTCCTTTCAAATCATCTGGTGATGTTTCAGTTCGGCAGAGCACAACTTTATTACCCTTGCGAGTTTCAATTTCAGCGGTGGTAGCAGTGAAGGCAATTCGACCCGTTGCTGCACCTGGGCCAGCCGGTAGACCATGCCCAATCGCCGCAGCTGCTTTCAGCGCCTTCGGGTCAAAAACGGGAACCAGCAGCGAATCGATAGATTCTGCTGGAATTTTCAGCAGTGCATTTTCTTGCGACATTAGCCGCTCTTTCTGCATTTCCACTGCGATTCGCACGGCAGCCAGGCCGGTACGTTTGCCATTACGGGTCTGCAGGATGAAAAGTTGGCCATTTTCTATAGTGAATTCAAAGTCTTGCATGTCGTTGAAGTGCCTTTCGAGTTTTTCTCGAACTTTCTCCAAGTCACGGAAGCTCTTCGGCATCGACTCTTGCATATGCTGAATGCCGTGAGGAGTGCGTACACCGGCCACAACGTCTTCTCCCTGGGCATTGACCAGGTACTCTCCATAGAATGATTTTTCGCCGTTCGCCGGATCGCGAGTAAATGCTACTCCTGTGGCACAGTCTTCGCCGGCATTTCCGAACACCATAGCTTGTACGTTTACGGCTGTGCCCCATTCTGCAGGGATGCCGTACTGTTGACGATAGAGTATTGCGCGTTCATTCTTCCAGGATTCGAACACTGCCCCTATCGCCCCCCAAAGTTGCTGGTTTACGTCCTGGGGAAACGCGCTGTGGGTACGCTTTGAGATAAGTGATTTATAGCGCCGTACTAGCTCCCTGAGATTATCAGTGTTGAGCTCTGCATCTGAAGTTACCCCGGCACTCTTCTTGAGATTTTCCAGAATCTCATGAAAAGGTGGCTCTTCTTCTTCAGACCTGGCTTGTACTCCCATGACAACATCGCCGTACATCTGGATAAAGCGCCGATAGCAATCCCATGCAAATCGTGGGTTATCTGAAATTTCTGCCATACCTTCGACAGTTTTATCGTTCAGGCCGAGATTTAGGATTGTGTCCATCATGCCAGGCATTGAATCTCTGGCGCCCGAACGAACCGAGACCAGCAGTGGATTCTGACGGGCTCCAAATTTCTTTCCAATTTGATGTTCAATTTGCCTGATGGCATCGGCCACACACTTTCTGAGAGCCGCTGGATAGCGCTTCTCATGGTCATAGTAGTAGCTACAAACTTCAGTGCTTATAGTGAACCCGGGAGGGACCGGCAAGCCTATCGACGCCATTTCCGCCAAATTTGCACCTTTGCCACCCAGCAATTCGCGCATTTTGGCATTGCCAGTAGTTTTGCGTCCAAAGGCGAATACGTAATTTTTGGATTTCCGAGGAGTTTGTTGAGCAGAAGAGGGCGATCTAGTCTTAGCAGCTTTACTCATAAATCAGTTACGTACCCTATTTCCCAAATTTCAGCGAATTTAGTGGAAAAGTACTCCTCCAATGGTGAGGAAGCTTATTTGGCCCAAGCTATTTGCCTACCTAACATGCCATTATCGGGGGTATGTTAAAAGACTTATTCATCGATTAACCGGCAATAACGATTGAGACCTACCCGGCGCGGGTGGGGAGAATAAAGCAACCGCAAGCCAAAATCCAGCGCTTAATAGTGTATCCCGTCAGAACATATGG
>DMJN01000149.1 GCA_003451715.1 Gammaproteobacteria bacterium
CCCCTTGCAGCTGGGGCAAACCAAAATACTCAGGAGTTTCTTGTCCAGCATCGATTTTTCCTGCTTAGCTTGAGCCGTCTTTCGCCAGTACTTTTACCTTGCTGACAAAATCATTGAGGAATTCAGCAGGCAGTACCAGCTCAGTGGATAAATACCAGTAATTATTGCGTGCGAAAGACCGGCATTTTACCGCATCCTTTTCCGTCATGACGACAGGTTGATGCTCATCAATTCCCCGAGACATGAAGTCCTCTTCACTGAACAAATGGTGATCTGGGAAGCTGAATGGCTGCATCTGGTAAGGTAATTTTTCGAGCAAGTCATAAAACCGCTGAGGATTACCGATCGCCGATACGGCCTGTAGCACATTGCCCATGTTAAACGGTGCACCACTAAAAGGTCGTTTTTCATCAGTGGCCAGGTTGATCAGGTATTTTGGTTCAAGCCCCATCGGGACCGCTAGCCTCAAGCTATCCGGTAGGGCCGAGTCTACAGCGTTGACGACGATGAAATCCACCTGCTCGAGACGACTGATCGGCTCGCGTAAGGGGCCGGCCGGAAGGCACATGCCATTACCAAACAGTCGCTGCCCATCGACAACACAAACCTCCAGCTGCCGCGCTAGACGATAGTGCTGCAATCCATCATCGCTTAGTACAACATCAACCTCTGTTTTGACCAGCAGATGTTCGAGAGCAGCAACCCGATCCGGATCAATAACCAGTGGACAACCGGTTTTCTCCGCCAGCATTAAGGCTTCATCTCCACATTCGACGACTTTGCAGTCTGTGTTAACCAACAAGGGATAACTGGCACTGTTACCACCATAACCCCTGCTAATGATACCCGGGGTCAAACCGCTTTCTTGTAACTGATTTGCCAACGCGATAAGCAGTGGTGTCTTGCCGGTGCCTCCGACAGCGATATTACCAATTATAACAACCGGTATCTGTCTGGATGGCGGTCGACGATTTCGCTCTTGTTGCCCACGACGCAATTTAGCGAGCAACTGAAACAGGACTGCAATTGGCCACAACAATATTAGCCAACTTGACTTCTTATACCATGCTGACTCAAGAAAGCTCATTCAGGATTCGCCGCACCATTCTCCGAGAATTGAATTTTATGAAGCCTGGCATAGGGTCCTTTTCTGGCAAGCAGTTCTGTATGAGTGCCAGACTCTACGATGCGCCCCTGTTCCATCACCAGGATTAAGTCCGCATTCTCGATGGTCGATAGCCGATGCGCTATCACAAAGGTGGTGCGCCCCTGAATCAAGGTTTGCAGTGCTGCCTGGATATGCTGTTCCGATTCGGAATCCAGGGCCGAAGTTGCCTCATCGAAAATTAGAATGGGAGCGTCTTTCAATAATGCTCTGGCAATGGCAATGCGTTGCCGCTGCCCTCCTGATAGCATGCTGGCATCATCGCCAACCTGGGTGTCGAGCCCGTCCGGAAGGCGATCGATAAATTCCATGGCATGGGCATTGGTAGCTGCCTTGGTAATTTTTTCCCGGTCGATGGCTTGGTCACCGTAGGCGATATTTTCCACTACGCTGCCGTTGAACAACACCACCTGCTGTGTGACAAGCGATATCTGCTGACGCAGGTTCTGCAATTGGTAATCCTGCACCGGCAATCCATCGAGCAACACCCTACCCTCTGTACAGTTATAGAAGCGCGGTATCAGATTCACCAGAGAAGTCTTGCCACTACCGGATTTGCCCACCAGGGCAATTGTCTGACCCGGCTCGGCAATAAAGTCAATATCGGCAAGCGCCACCGCTTCCTCATTATAGGCAAAGTGGACACCCTGAAATTCGATGCGCCCTTTCGCGCGTTGCAGGCTGTGTGTGCCCTCATCAGTTTCCGCTTCTTCGTCCAGTAAGGAGAAAATACTGAAAGCGGCAGACAGGCCACGTTGAATCACTGAATTTACCGAGGTCAGCTGGCGAATGGGTTTGGCCAGCAATCCCGCTGCGCCCAGGAAAGCAACAAATTGTCCCGACGTCTTATCGGTGAAAAATTCCGGTGACATTGCCAGCCATACCAGCAAGGCCATGGCCATACTTACAATCAGTTGCACCAATGGCGTACTGGCGCTGCGAGTCAGCGCCATCTTCATGTTCTGGCGACGGTTTCTCTCGCTGGCTGCCTGTAATTTATCACTGACAAAATCCTCCGCATTAAACGTTCGGATGACTTTGTGGCCCTTAATGGATTCATTGGTGATCTGGGTGACATCACCCATAGAATCCTGAATTCGCGTGCTATAGCGCCTGAATCGCTTCGATGCCAGCGACACAATCTTGCCGACGACAGGCGCGATGATGAGAAAGGTCAGACTGAGCTGCCAATCGATGTAGAAGATATAGGCTAGCAAACAGATAACAGTGAGACCTTCCCGAAACACTATGGCAATGGCACTACTGGCTGCACCGGCTATCTGACTCACATCATAGGTCAACTTGGAGACCAGCTTACCCCCGGTGTGTTTATCGAAGTAGGCAGTGGGCAGCTTGACCAGATGGTCTATCAACTCACAGCGCAGCCTGTGCATGACATGATTAGCCAGCTGGGCGATGGAGTAGCTGCCCATAAAACCGCCGATGCCTCTAACCAGCACAATGCCGATGCACAGCAAGGGACTGAGTACGCGCAACTCCTGGTAATCTTCCGCATTGATGGCATCGACAGTCCAACCCAGCCACCAGGTTGTCGCAGGAGACGTTGCGGCGTAAATAATATACCCCACCAGGCTGCAGGCAATTACCAGTCGATGCTGCGCGACATAAGCGAACAGCCGCCGGTACAATTCAGCGCCCTGATAATGAGGATCTGTATACTTGTCATTTGCCATGGAGAAATTAGTTGGGGGCGATTGCTGGCTGTTCAACTTCCTCTGGTCGCTGTGTAGCGATATTCAGCCGCGTAAAGCCAGACTGTCCGATCGCGTCCATCGCGGTGACAACAGACTGGTGACTCGCTTCTGCATCGGCTATCAATAGGATAGGCAAGTTTAAATCTCCCCCCGATTCCAACTCCAATCCCCGCATCAGTGTTTCTATTCTACTATTTACCAAAGCCCGTCCATTGATAGCATAAGTGCCTTCACGTGCAACCATTATCTCCAGTTGGGTGGGCTGACTCTCTGCCAGTTCGGCATCGGCTTGCGGCAGGTTTACCAGCAGTCGAGTCTCTCGACTGAAGGTCGTGGTAACCATGAAAAAAATCAATAACAGGAACACCACATCAATAAGCGGAGTGATATTGATGGATAATTCTTCCCGGACGGTTCGTTTGAACTTCAATTCAATTCCCAAATTTGTTGTCAGTCTGCATTCTGTTCACCCCTACTTCACCTCAACCTTGCGGTCGCTGTGCAAGGCATCCACCAGTTTGATGGATTCCTGCTCGAGATTCAGCACCAGCGAATCGACTCTTCGCGTGAAGAAGCGATGCGCTATATAGGTTGGAATGGCGACGGTTAATCCGGCGGCGGTGGTTATCAGGGCTTCGGAAATTCCTCCGGCCAGGGCGTTAGCATTGCCAGTACCCTGCAGCATGATCTCACTGAATACCCGAATCATACCGACTACCGTACCCAATAAGCCCAACAGCGGCGTAATCGCGGCAATCGTTCCGAGCGTATTCAGATAGCGTTCCATGTCATGTATGACCTGTGCTGCTGCCTGCTCGATGCTGTCTATCATGGCATGTCTGCCGTATTTCGAGCTGAGCAAACCCGCCGCCAGTATCTGGCCGAGGGGAGAAGACAGTCTAATCTCGCGTAATTTTGTCGAGTCGAGCTGATTGTTCTTCAGCCAGGTCCAGACTTGGGCTAACACGTATTTTGGAGTGATGCGGGCAGCACTCAGTGTCCAAAACCTTTCGATAACGATAGCGATGGCCACAATGGAACACAGGATAATTGGCAACATGAGCCAACCCCCTGCACTAACAATTTCAACCACGCGTTTCCTCCGTTCAATCGGCGCGATAGGTTACCATAACCGCACACTACCGCTGTAATACTGAAGCTCTTCTAGAATATGACTGACCTGCTTTAATACTGCAGCAATACTGGATTAAGACTGGCCCACTGTAGTACAAGTATCGGCACTGATTGATTTTAACTGACTAGCGCCAATAGCGTGGATATTGCTCTCGAAAGCTTACAACACGGGCCTTTCGGGCACCCTGCAGCAGCTGAAAACTGAGCATACCGGTGTGAAAAGTGCTCAGGGTATCGGCACCGAATTCAGCGTAGCGGGACAGGACATTTTCCGCAGGATGACCGAAACTATTCCGGTAGCCCGCGGAAAAGACCACAAATGCGGGTTGTAGCTGCTTGATGAAGGCGTAGCTCGAGGAGGTGGTACTGCCATGATGAGGCGCCAGCACGATGTCACTCTGCAACGCCTCCCCGTAGCGCAGCGCCAGCGCGCGTTCCACCGGGATCTCGATATCACCTGGTAGCATGATGCTGTGTTCACCGAGGCGGACTTGCAGAACACAGGAATTGTTGTTTGCGCTCATGGGTTCTTCCGTAGGATGCAGAAACCTGAATATCACTCCATCCCAGGTCCAGCTGTGGCCGGCAAGGCAGGATTCGGCGCCCACTTGAAAACCCGCCACGGATTCGCTGCCATAGCGCCGGCCCACCGGCAGCGCCGCCATGATTCCAGGGATGCCTCCCGCGTGGTCGGTGTCGCCATGGCTGACTATCAATGCATCGAGTCTGTCTATACCGAGGTGCCTCAATACCGGCACCACCACCGATTTACCCAGGTTTGTTTCGGCATCTTCACCGGCACCGGTATCGTAAACCAGGGCATGATTGGGGGTTTGCAGAATCACCGCTAAACCCTGACCGACATCCAGCACATGCAGCCACACCGATGGAGCATCCATAGGACTCTTAGCCGGCAACAACAGCGGCAGTGCCAGGTAGCGGTATGTTCTGCTTACTGGCAGCAGCAGAACCAGCACCCCAAGAGTGGCCGCCAGCAGGACCTCAGTATTCAAAGAAGCCAGCTGCAATAGAGCCCACTGACCCCCGGCAGCGACCAACTGCTCCATCACCCCAAACAGCAGGTTCAGGATGTAGTCTGCCCATTGCAGTAGTCCTGTTGCCAGTTCCGGCAGCGGATAGGCCAACAGCAAGGCAATCAGACACAGTGGCACCACCACAAACCCTACCAGCGGAATTGCCAGCATATTTATCCATGGAGCCATCAGGCTGACTTGCTGCGCCCAGAAAATCAGCGGCACCGCCAGACCCAGAAAAACGATTAGCTGTGGCTTAACAAACCACTGTAAGAACCTGATTGAGTGCTGGGAGTTAACTTCAAAGTCACGGGCTGCCGAGTTATTCGTTACAAAGCACAACAAGGTGCCAACAGCAACGAATGAGAACCAGAAGCCCGCCGTCATTCCGGCCAATGGATTCCATGTCAGAATACAGCTCAATGCCACAATGAATCGCAAGGACACCGGGCTTGGTCGCTGGCTCAAGTAAGCCGACATAAAGATGGCGATCATGATAAAGGCGCGCTGCGTGGGTAGTGTAAACCCTGCCAGAAGGCTGTAAAGCAGCGCTCCGAGTAGCGCCGCGCTAGCGGCTAGCTTCTGCCGAGGAAGCCTGCCACTCACACCTGGAACTAACTACAGAAGTGCACTCACCAACCAGAAGCAGAGCCCGGCAACCATGCCAATATGCAATCCGGAAATAACGAATAAATGACTCGTCCCCGTCTGGTTGAAAAGCTCCCATCGGGATGCATCCAGTTCACTGCGGTCTCCCAGGGTCAGGGCGAGGATGATTGCATTGTTGTCTAATCCGCTGCCGATTTGCAGTAGCTTCTATTTAGCAGAATAACGCCACCAGGCAATAGATAGGTTGTTATGTCCTGCCAAGAGAGCCGGAGCATTCAGACGTACATAGCCTCGCGCCGCGATACGTTGCTGAAACAACCAGGCTTCGTAATCGAAGCTGCCGGGATTTGCATAGCCTCGAGGCTTATTGAGCCGCACTGTAAATTGCCAGCGTTGACCCACCTGTAGCGATGCATCCCCATAGTAGTTAAGCAGGATACGGCGCCGCTGGAATTCGCAATCACAGGAATGGATGTAGAACTGAAAGCGCTGCGCCCGCCTGCCTTGCAGTGGCAGGCTGATGATCCCTCCGGTCACGGGCAGGTTACGGCCTTCCAGGGAACCAGGCAATGCGCCAGACAGGCCGTTAAATGCCCACAGCGCGTGCCAGGCCAAGCCCACACACAGTCCCGCCCCAGTCCACAAGCAATCAGCCAGAGCTGAGTGGCTGTGGGTAGCCTTCAGATGCGCTTCGCGGACCCGTAACCCCAGCGCGCACAGTAGACCGCAGGCGAACAATCCGGGAATGACAACGGCGCGCAGAGATCCATCCGTGAAACTACCGAGCATTACTCCCAGGCTATAAGCAAGCAGCACCAGACGCACAATCTATTCCATTCCCTAGAACACAGTAAATCTAGTGAATAGCAGCGGAATTTGCGAGTTTGCCAGGAATTAATCGGCGCGAAGTGCTTCCGCCGGTTGCATCGCCGCTGCCTTGCGGGCGGGGTAAATAGTCGCCAGAAGTGAAAGCACCAGCACGCCTGCCACTACCAGGGCGATATCGACAAGACTCAAGCGTGACGGCAGAAAGTCGATGGGATAGACCTCCGCATTCAGAAGCTGGATAGCAAAACGCTGTTCGATAAACTCCGCCAGATTGCTGACTTGCAGAGAACCGATAATACCGAATACCACACCGATGCTAATGCCAATCAGGCCTATCAAACCGCCTTGCCACATGAAGATACGATTAATCATGCGCGGGCTGGCACCAAGGGTCCGCAGAATGGCTATGTCACCACGTTTATCCCTCACGATCATGACCAGACTAACGATCAGGTTGAACGCTGCCACGCCCACTAATAACCACAGCATGAAGCCAACAATAGTGCGGGAAAACTGTATGTTGTTGTAGATCGCACCAAAGCGTGCCGTCCAACTCGAGGTCTCTACCGTCGTAGGAAGTGCAATCTCAAGCTCGGCGCGAGTCTCATCGGCAAGCAGTACATCGCTGGTGCGTAGCCGCAGACCATTATAGGGCGTACGCAATTTATACAATGCCCGTGCCGCTGCCAGGTTGACCATTACAAAGTCACTATCCAGTTCCTGACTGCCGACCTTGAACACCGCCACCACTTCGAAACTTCGAAACGTCGCCAGCGGTGTAATCGGATTCACCGACACGGCTGTTGAAAAAAGATCGACGCGATCACCTACTCCGACGTCGAGTCGCCGGGCGAGCGTATCGCCCATCACCAGCCCCCAGTGCACTTGTTGTAGATTCGCCAGGCTACCGGCTATGATAAAGCGGTCGATCGCCGAAACAGATGGTTCCAACTGTGCATCGATACCGTTGACGAGGACGCCTTTGTTGCTCACCGCATTGGCAACGACTCCGGTCGTCTCGATTACCGGTGCGGATGACTCCACCATAGGATACTGGTTAATAATCGCTGCAATCTCCTGCCAGTCGTCACTGCTAAGATTTTCCTCTGAACTCAGGCTGATGTGCGGCACTATGCCGAGAATATTGTCGCGCATTTCCTTATCAAACCCATTCATCACTGACAACACAGTTATTAGAATCGCGACTCCGAAGGCGAGTCCAATAATGGAAATCGCTGACATGAAAGAGACCAGCTGACTGCGTTTTCCTACACTGACATAGCGCAACGCGATGAAGCGTGGAAACTGGAAAGGCCTGTCATTCATGCAAGACTCCGTCTTTGAGGAGTAATGTGCGCTGCATGGAACTGGCCAGCCGTTCATCATGAGTAACCACAATGAAACTGATGGCGAGTGATTGATTCAGCTCGCTCATCAAATCCTGAATTTCCAGTGCGGTGTGTCGATCCAGATTTCCCGTCGGTTCATCCAACAATACACAGCGCGGCCGGGTCACCAGGGCTCTGGCGATGGCGACACGTTGCCTCTCGCCGCCTGACAATTCGCCCGGTTTGTGTTCCTGCCGGTCTCCCAGAGCAACCCGGGAAAGCACTTCACTGGCCCGTTCGCTGGCGGCGTTGATAGCAGAGCCTGCAATAAGCAGCGGCATACACACATTTTCCAGGGCTGTGAATTCCCCGAGCAAGTGATGAAACTGATAGACGAAACCGAGATATTTATTGCGTAGTTGTCCGCGTTCGGTCTCATCTACAAGCGCCAGATTCTTTCCCGCTACATGAACTGTGCCACTACTGGGCAGGTCGAGCCCGCCGAGCAGGTTGAGTAGAGTAGTCTTGCCAGAGCCCGAGCTGCCCACAATCGCTATCTGCTCGCCGCTGGCAATCCGTAGATTGACATCACTGAGAACCTGGACGACCTGCGGACCCTGGGAGTAGATTTTTTCCAGGTGCTCGCAACTAATCACTGGGTGTTCTGTCGTCATTCGCTAAATCCATTATTCATAACGCAGGACCTCTGCCGGCTGAATCTTGCTCGCCCGGTAAGCCGGGTAGAGGGTCGCCAGAAAGCTGATGAGTAGAGCTGCCAGACACACCATCAAGACTTCATTTGCATCCACGCGGGTCTGCAGATGTGAAATCAGGTAGATATTGGCATCGGTAAACAGGCTGTTGATGAAGCGCTCCACTTGCAGACTCAGCTGGGTAATATTATTTGCCAGTAGCACGCCAAATACCGCACCCACCAATGTTCCCAAGACACCTGCAAATAGTCCCTGCACCACGAAGATTTTCAGTATCATCCCACGGCTTGCACCCATGGTTCGCAATATCGCGATATCGGCAGCTTTGTCTGACACCACCATTACCAGTGTGGAAATAATGCTCACCGCTCCAATCACGATGATCATTAAAAGCATGAAGCCGGTGAGGGTTTTTTCCATATTTAAGGCATTAAAAAGGCTCGCCTGCGCCTCGTTCCAGGGTAGTATCTCGACGCCATCGATTGCACCGAACAAATCCGTCGCGATGGATTCTGCCTGAAAAATGTCAGCAACTTTAAGCCTGAGCTGGGTACTGACTCCGCTGTCTTTCTCAAATAATGCCTGGGCCTGCTCAAGATTTACCAGCGCAACATTGCTATTGCCATACACGCCAAAATCGGCAAATCCGAGCACCTGGAAACCCTGGGTATCGGACAGAGATCGGGCCAGCAGACTGCCGAGCGCGTTTATACTCACCTCGCTATTGCTGTAGATTCCCAGTGCACCGGCCAATTGCGTACCGAGAATGATGCCGTTGTCGGTCTGCGCTAGCACTGCCAGCAGTTCGCTGTACAGACGCCCCGTATTGTCAACAACCTCCGCTTCCAGGCCAGGATCGACACCACGCAATCGGATAAAGCTGTTTTGGCCCTGGTAACGCAGTGCCGCCTCGCCTTCCAGATAAGGCGCCGCCGCCAGCACCCGCTCGGAGCGACGCGCAGTGTCCAGTTGCTGTTGCCAATCCCCTGACAGTGGTTCGCCAGCAATGGTGACATGGGGAACCGATTTTAACGCCTCGTCCCGCATCGTCGTTATTGACCCATTAATGACCGACAGCGCAACGATCAATATCAGCACACCGAGGCTTACGCCAAGCATGGAAATCAGGGAGACGAACGAAAGAAAGAAATTTCGCTTGCGAGTCAGCGTGTAACGCAAGCCAACGAACAGCGAGAACGGTTTAAACATCGCGGGTAATCCAGACTATTCTTTGCAGGATTAGCGGAGTTTGCAGTTTGTGCATCTAAAAGGCAACGCGAGCCGAGCTAAGCCAAAACCTTCCTATAAGTAGCTTTGCCTGGACGGTAGTCCCTATAGTCGATCCGCGTGACGTTGCAGAAGCCGCTGCACGGTCTTGAAACTTATTGGCATCACCGGTGTAGAGACTTCGTTAGAAATTGCTCGCAGCGATTTGCCCTGTTTTTTCAGTTCCATGATGCGCCTGAGCACACGTTGCTCCATCGGATTTTCAATAAGACAGCCGTTCTCATGGATCATGTAACCGAAGGGTCGGCTACCACCGAGGTAACGACCCTGTTTTTTCTGGCGCTGCTTAACACCCTTTATACGCTCTGCAGATTTACGTTTTCCCAGGGAGGAGAATAAGCGGGCAATTTTTTCGAAATTCACAGTGAATTCAGGGTTGGTTATATCGCCACCTAATTCGACGATGTGTAGCTGTACATTTTTATCCTTGAGCTTACGAATCAGCCGCAAAGCCTCCTGGCTGGAACTGACTACGCGCTCGAGCTTGCTACACAACAAAATATCTCCGGGCCGCAGTATACCCATCAGTCGTTTGCCGCTCTCGCGTTTGTGAAACTCCAGACCCCAACTGCAATTTACATCCCTGAGTGCTTCCGTCATATACCAGCGCTGGCCCAGGCAATAGGTGTGAATTCCTAGGAATTCTGGCTCCAGAATGGCATCCAGCTCGGCTTTACCCAGGCTGGCTTCCAGTTCAGAAGTCCTGCTGTAGGAATATATGGTCATTTAGTCTAGTCCCCCGCCCCAAAAGTTACCGCACTCACCCCGATGAGGCGGACTCAAACCCGTACAGCAAGTCAGGCTTGCCGTATCAAGCATTGATTTTAGTGTTGTTATTCGTGCGCCTTGCGTTCGATCTTGTTGTTCGTTGGTCTAATGTCTGTGTCTGTGTATCGGCAAAGCCACGTCGCCGGCTATTTTAACCACAGGGCATTTTCAGAATCAAGCGAGGGGTAGCCAGGCGTCTTCGGTCCGGAATCGGCATGCTTCGCCCGGCCTGACAGCGCCTTTTGCGCCATTATCAAAAATCCGCAGGCCTTTGTTTTTAGAGGAAATTCTCACTAATACACTTGAGTAACGGCGGCATAGCTGCTATATTTCATCGCCATGCTATGTCCAGTCGAATAATTTGGACAGGCTACGGGGTGAGGAGTCCTTGAGTAACGGGATCAGCACCGCGATACGAGCGATCACCAACCTGTGTATGTGGTGTCGCCTCATGCAGCCGATAACGGCTATGAAGGCAGACTCGCAGCTTTGTAAGACTAGCCAGAAGGAGCTAGCCTAGTGCCTCTGCTGAAGTGAAAACTGAAAACCAGAAATTTTAACGTCATGCTTATAGAGCATGCAGACCCAACTAGATAGTATTCAGGAATTCTAAATTCGAGAGACCCGACAGCGAACCCGACACGATTATCGAGAATTTGTTCGCGTAAGAGTCGGAACAATACAGAACCACAACAAGGCTTTAATATTTAGTTAAAACAATAAGTTAAACGATTTTCGAATGATCCCCTACGGATTATCCGCCGTTCATGCTCTACCCCTACAGGTAGCGCTTTTACGTTGTTGTAATTATACGAGACCTTGCTGAAGTCTGTTAACGGCCAGGGCTGAGCCCTTCTCACCCAGGCCGACACTGCCGAATTGCCTCTTTGGAGGTGTTTCTGCTGCGGTGCTCCCCTCGAATTGACCCTCCTGAGTTTACTTATCTGGTTCAACAGAAAGTGAACTAATCATGAGAAGAATATTAATCAATGCAACGCAAGATGAAGAACTTCGCGTTGCGCTCGTCGATGGGCAGCGACTCTACGATCTGGATATCGAGAATCGCACCCGAATTCAAAAGAAAGCCAACATCTACAAGGGCAAGGTCACCCGTGTGGAGCCCAGCCTGGAAGCCGCATTTGTGGATTTTGGCGCGGAACGGCACGGATTTCTCCCCCTTAAGGAGATCTCACGCCAGTACTATCGGGACAAAAAGGGCGGCAGTGACAGGAGCTCCATCAAAGAGCTTATCCCGGAAGGCACGGAAGTTATCGTCCAGGTTGAAAAAGAGGAGCGCGGCAACAAGGGTGCCGCACTCACTACTTATGTGAGTCTGGCGGGCAGATACCTGGTGCTCATGCCCAATAATCCAAAGGCCGGTGGCATTTCCCGCCGAATCGAAGGGGATGAGCGCACCGATATCCGCGAAGCCCTGCGCGGTCTGAATATTGGTGACGGAATGGGCCTGATAGTCCGCACCGCTGGAGTGGGAAAACAGCAGGAAGAACTGCAGTGGGACCTGGATTACCTGTTAGCCCTGTGGCAGTCCGTACAGGGGGCCGCGACAGAAAAGGCCGCCCCCTTCCTGATTTATCAGGAGAGCAACGTCATCATTCGCACCATACGGGACTATCTGCGCAAGGACATCGGTGAGGTACTGTTCGATACACAGGATTCCTACGAAGAGGCCATCAATTTCATCAATCAGGTGATGCCACAGTACGAGAACCGGATAAAACTGTACTCCGACAGCTTACCCCTGTTTAACCGGTACCAGATCGAGAGCCAGATCGAGAGCGCCTTCGAACGGGAAGTAAAACTCCCCTCCGGTGGATCGGTGGTAATCGATCCCACCGAGGCACTCATATCTATTGATATCAACTCATCCCGCGCCACACGCGGCGCAGATATCGAAGAAACCGCACTCAATACCAATCTGGAAGCGGCCGATGAAATAGCCCGGCAACTGCGACTTCGTGATATGGGGGGACTGGTGGTAATCGATTTCATCGATATGAATGCCAACCGTAACCAGCGAGAAGTGGAAAACCGCATGCGAGATGCC
>DMJN01000018.1:0-207 GCA_003451715.1 Gammaproteobacteria bacterium
TGTGGCTCCCATCGAAGACCAGTCCCTGTCACGATTGACCTTAACAACCAGTGGAGACGATGCCAGGATCGAGCAGATCACCAAACACCTGAACAAGATCGTCGATGTTGTGAAATTGGTGGATCTCACTGAGGGTGCACACATCGAACGTGAACTCATGCTGATAAAGGTCAAGGCGGTGGGTGCTCAACGCGCCGAGGTGAAACG
>DMJN01000018.1:532-7393 GCA_003451715.1 Gammaproteobacteria bacterium
ACCGTCGATATTTTTCGCGGCCAGGTGGTCGATCTGACCAGCAATATATTCACCGTTCAGCTAGCCGGTACTGGAGACAAGTTGGATGCATTTATTGCGGCACTTGGTGATAACGTGATACTGGAAGTGGCCCGCACGGGGGTGTCTGGAATTTCCAGGGGTGAGAAAGGTTTGGTGCTCTGAGCTTTTTATAGCTGAAAAAATCTATCCCTGGATTTTTTGCAGCGTCGCCTTCAAATCACTGGCGTAAAAGCGTGGTTTTTCTGATGCTTTGATGGCTCGCATTTGCTTTGCAAATGGCGCCGCCCTGTGGCTTTTTATAGCTGAAAAATTCATCCCTGAATTTTTGCAGCGTCGCCATCAAATCACTGGCGCAAAAACGTGGTTTTGCTGGTGATTTGATGGCTCACATTTGCTTCGCAAATGACGCACATCCTTGTGCTTACTCACAGTTCTTTTCTGCTTGTAGTCGTAAAAAACCCCAGCCTAGATTACTTTTTTCATGGCGGTCATGTATCTCCGCAGTTGTTTTCCTACGACTTCGATTGGATGTGATCGAATGCTCTCATTTACAACGATGAGTTCGGCGTTGTCTACGCCCTGGTCGGTAGTTTGCACTCCCTTACCGATGACATCGGTGTCGATCTTCTGCATGAAGTCTTCCAGTAGAGGCCCACAGGCATGTGAGAAGAGATAACAGCCATATTCGGCGGTATCGGAAATGACCTTGTTCATTTCGTAGAGCTTCTTGCGGCCGATGAGATTGGCGATGAGGGGAACTTCATGCAGCGATTCGTAGTAGGCAGATTCTTCGATAATGCCACTGTCAGTCATCGTTTCAAATGCCAGTTCGACGCCGGCTTTGATCATGGCCACCATCAGAATGCCGTTGTCGTAATACTCCTGCTCGGGGATGTCCATCTCTCCTGCATTGGACTTTTCGAATGATGTCTCGGCAGTGGCCTCACGCCAGCCAAGCAATTTCTTGTCGTCATTTGCCCAATCATCCATCATTCCAGACGAAAAATCCCCAGTGATGATGTCATCCATATGTTGTTGGTAAAGCGGTGCCATGAGTTGCTTGAGTTCGTCAGCCAATTCATTGGCAATAATTTTTGCGGGATTGGAGAGGCGGTCCATCATGTTGGTAATGCCGCCGTGTTTTAATCCTTCGGCGATGACTTCCCAACCATGCTGAACGAGTTTTGAGGCGTAGCCCTCATCGATGCCTTTCTCGATCATCTTATCAAAGCAGAGCAGGGAACCAGTTTGCAGCATGCCACACAGGATGGTCTGTTCTCCCATCAGGTCTGATTTAACTTCGGCGATAAATGATGATTCAAGAACGCCGGCCCGATGGCCGCCGGTTGCTGCAGCATAAGCCTTGGCAATATCCATCCCATCAGCGTTAGGATCATTCTCTGCATGCACGGCGATCAGTGTTGGAACTCCGAAACCACGCTTGTATTCTTCACGTACTTCGGTGCCAGGGCATTTCGGCGCGACCATCACTACGGTCAGATCGTCCCGAATCTGCATGCCTTCTTCGACGATATTGAACCCATGTGAGTAGGCCAGGCAGGCACCTTCCTTCATCAGTGGCATTACCTGATTCACAACGGGACTATGCTGTTTGTCAGGCGTCAGATTCAAGACCAGATCTGCTGTAGGGATGAGTTCCTGGTAGCTGCCAACATCGAAGCCATTCTCCGTCGCGTTCTTCCAGGATGCGCGCTGCTGAACAATAGCTTCTTCGCGCAGCGTGTAGGAAACATCCAGGCCGCTGTCCCGCATATTCAATCCCTGGTTCAGTCCCTGCGCTCCACAGCCGATGATCACTACCTTCTTGCCATTGAGTCTGGCAACACCATCACTGAATTCAGCGCGGTCCATGAAACGGCATTTGCCCAATTGATCTAACTGCAGGCGAAGCGGCAGCGTATTAAAGTAATTCATGGATTGGCTCCAAAGCTGTTTTCCTGATTCTGAGTGTGCCACAGGCACCATTTGGCTCATTTGCCGGTATTCTTAGGCCCATGGCGCAGAGGATTCCCGGGTGAGGCGCGATCATATAGCATCTCCAATCTTGGGTAAAATGCTAAAAATAGTCCCTCAGAGGCCGGATTTGGGCTGTATAATCGAATACTCGCCTTAATCCAGCGATGGGGGGTGCATGAGCAGCGAAGATCAGGAACCGGAATCTGAAAACATTCTGCCGATCGACGAACACGAAGAGATCGTTTCGGAGGGCGGCAAAGAGGTTCGACGGCGGGGAATTTACCTGCTGCCCAATCTGCTAACGCTAGGTGCGTTGTTTTCTGGTTTCTATGCGATTATCTCAGGCATGTCCGGCAATTTTAATGAGGCGGGCTGGGCCATTCTGATCGCTGGAATACTCGATGGTCTGGACGGCCGCATCGCCCGATTGACCAATTCTCAGAGTGCGTTCGGTGCACAGTTCGACAGCCTGTCAGACATGGTGTCCTTCGGTATGGCGCCGGCCCTGATCATGTTCAGCTGGGCATTCGCGCCGCTCGGTCGGGTCGGCTGGGCGGCCAGCTTCATCTATATGTCCTGTGCAGCACTGCGCCTGGCCAGGTTTAATGTGCAACTGGGTACCGTGGACAAACGTTTCTTCCTTGGATTGCAGAGTCCTCTGGCTGCTGGATTGGTGACTTTTGTACCGTGGGTGGGTTACAGATACGGATTAGAGGTAACGCCGATTATTTCCTACCTGGCCGCCATATTGACTGTGTTTGCCGGGCTATTGATGATCTCCAACTACCACTATTTCAGCTTCAAAGAATTACATTTTAGGGGCACGGTTCCTTATATAGTATTCCTATTTACGGTAGTATTACTGGTTGTAATTGCCCAGAATCCCCATGAAGTCTTGCTGTCCATGTGCGTGATTTATGCAATATCAGGCCCGGCAGGCTGGCTATACCGGAAGCATTTAAAGAAGCAGCCAACCGCAGCTGCGGATTAATTATAAGCTGATATAGCTGCTAGCTACGTTTATGAAAAATTTGGCACAGCTGGCATTAAAGAAGCGTATTGAAACGTAGGATAAGTACATCAGACATCGTCATCATTAAAACTAATACATTGACGGGATATCGAATTACCACAGGTGCTAAACCATGCTGATAAAGAAACCATCGGACATTAAATCTTCCGAAATTACACCAGAGAGCGTTTACAAGAACCGCCGCGAATTCATGGTGGACGGTAGTAAATTAATGCTGGGAGCCCTGGTTGGAGCTGCACTGCCCGCTACTGTATTGGCGCAGAACGGCGATGCCTTGAAGGCAAGAGCACCTGCCGGGACGCAGCAAACCGCACCGGCACCCTGGTGGGCGGAAAAGTTTTCCAGCATAAAACCGGCGCCTGATTCCGAACCTTTCTTCACCGGCGAAACACTGACTCCTTACCGGGATGTAACGCACTACAACAATTTCTACGAATACGGCATGAATAAGGGCGACCCTTCCGCCAACTCCAATCCATCCCATCCTGATCCCTGGTCGGTAGAAATTAGTGGGGAGGTGGCCAGGCCCGGCACCTATCATCTGGAAGACATTCTCAAGCCAGTAGATCTGGAAGAGAGAATCTACCGACTGCGCTGCGTCGAGGCCTGGTCCATGGTTATCCCCTGGATCGGTTTTCCACTGGCGGACCTGATCAAGCAATTCGAACCCACTTCGAATGCCAAGTTCGTTGAATTCGAAACCCTGGTGGATCCAGACACCATGCCGGGGATCAGATCGCGTTTCGCGATGGTCAATTGGCCCTATCGTGAAGGTCTGCGCATGGATGAAGCCACGAATCCGCTGACCTTTATGGCCGTGGGTTTATACGGGAGCTATCTACCCTCTCAAAACGGGGCGCCGATGCGCTTAATCATTCCCTGGAAGTATGGGTTCAAGAGCATAAAGTCTATTGTGCGAATCAACTTCCGCGAGACTCAGCCGAATACCACCTGGAATGATTTACAGGCCAATGAATATGGCTTTTACGCCAATGTGAACCCCGCAGTGCATCATCCTCGCTGGCGTCAGGACATGGAACGCCGACTACCCCAGACCCTGTTCAGCCGTCAACATATTGAGACCCGGCTTTTCAATGGCTATGGCGAGCATGTGGCACATATGTACGAAGGTATGGATCTGGCCAGGAACTACTAGAGCTGAAATTTTCCTAGATAGCCACTCTTAAATCATGGCAAAACTGATCAAGCCATCAGTGCTCCTCATTGCACTGCTGCCTTTCTGTATGCTATTGCTCCGCATAGTCCGCAACGATCTCGGACCCGATCCGGCCCAGGAACTCTCCATCGAGACTGGTGAGTGGACACTGCGTTTTCTGTTGATTACTTTGGCGATGACTCCGCTGAGACAGATCACCGGCCAGATTATATTTGTGAAATATCGAAGAATGCTGGGTCTGTTTACCCTGTTCTATGGGAGTGTGCATTTCATCTCCTGGATGACCTTTCTGCTGGGTTTCCGCTGGTTCGCCATTGCCGAGGAACTAATCGAGCGCCCTTATATCAGTGTGGGATTCAGCGCATTCCTGATACTGGTTGCCTTGGGAGTGACATCGCCGAAGTCGATGGTTCGGAGACTGGGGAAAAATTGGAAGCGACTGCACAGATTGGTCTACCTGGCCGCCGTGCTCGGCGTAATCCATCTGCTGTGGATCTTGCGGGCCGACAGCGGCGAGGCAGTGCTCTATGGTTCAATACTCGCTGGCTTGCTGGGATACCGGTTGTTACGCTTTTGGTGGATTCAAAATAATGCAGGCAAGACTAGCTAAAGCTTCCAAGGCAGAGGCGGCTACAGCAATACTCGGAGATATTGCGCTGGATCCTAAACTCTTGTCACTCGGTGCTATCGGCGTATAATACGCCGGCTCTGTGCCAAATGGCATTGGGTTGCGAGTTTAAATTCGCGATATTCTTGTCAATCAATATCGTGCTAATCTGAATTAGTGGGGCCATAGCTCAGCTGGGAGAGCGCCTGGTTTGCATCCAGGAGGTCTGCGGTTCGATCCCGCATGGCTCCACCAAATTGACATTCTTTACCATCTCAAAACATCCTGAAAGCCCCGCACTATAGGTATTTTTAGTTTATACTCCATCCTAAGTTGTTTTAAGAGATACCCCCAAAACCTGGAGGTTTAGGGGTATATTTGGGGGTATAAATTGAATTTTCTGTTTTTGCTCCCAAAATATACCCCCAAACGGTGGAAATTATGGCACTAACAGACCCTAAGATTAAGCAAGCTAAACCCAAGGATAAAGACTACAAGCTCGGTGACAGCAGGGGCTTGTACCTTTTAGTGACAAAGACTGGTGCTAAATACTGGCGGTTGAAATATCGCTTTTTAAACAAAGAAAAAGTGCTGGCCTTGGGGGTATATCCAACCGTCACCCTGAAGCAGGCTCGGAAGGCTTGCGATACCGCAAAAGACCAATTAGAGAAAGGCATTGACCCCGCACAAGCTCGCAAAGCCAAGAAAGCTGAACTCACAGAAGCACAGTCTAACAACCTAGAAACCCTCACCCGCGAGTGGCATTTACAGCAAACTAAAAAGTGGTCACAGAGTTACAGCGAAAAGGTATTACGGTCAGTTGAGCGCGATTTGTTCCCCTACCTTGGCACCTTGCCGCTAGACGATATAACACCACCGCAATTATTAGCCGTGTTACGTCGTATTGAAAGCCGTGGTGCCACTGAGAGCGCCCACCGCCTCAAGCAAACCGTAGGGCAAGTATTTCGCTTTGCTGTTGCTACAGGCCGCGCACAACGAGACATAACCCCCGACCTTAAAGGCGCACTGGCTACCCACAAGAAACAACACTTTCCCGCGATTACCGAGCCTGCACAGGTTGGCCGTTTACTTAATATGTTAGACATCTACGAAGGTACTCCCACCGTTAGAGCAGCCTTAAAATTAGCCCCCTTGGTATTTGTGCGCCCTAAAGAGCTGCGTCATGCTGAATGGCAAGAAATAGACTTTGATAAGAAGGAGTGGCGTATACCGGCGACCAAAATGAAAATGGGGGTAGATCATATTGTCCCCCTTAGTCGTCAAGCGCTTGAAGTGCTAAACGAACAGCGATGTATTACCGGCCATTGGGGAGGCTATGTATTCCCCTCAGCGAGAAGCCCACGCCGCCCTATGAGTGATAACGCCATATTGTCGGCTTTCCGCAATATGGGTATCAGTAAGGATGAAATGACCGGCCACGGTTTTCGTGCAATGGCGCGAACTATTCTTGATGAGGTGTTAGGAGAGCGTGTCGAACTCATAGAGCACCAGCTTGCCCATGCTGTTAAGGACTCGCTAGGCCGCGCCTACAATCGTACAAAACACCTACCGCAGCGTAAAAAGATGATGCAACGTTGGGCCGATTACTTAGACGATCTACGCTTACAGGCCAATAGCTCCAATGTCGTGACCGCAAATTTTACAAAGGCCACCCTTAATTAAGCTTGATTAGCCATTCCTATGAATATTGCCTTCGCCAGTTTTGCAACATTATGTGTTCTAATTCCTTCGGTTTAGTGAAGTCAAAAATTCGAGAATAGGCTGCCGATGTAATTCGCGAGGTGTAAAAAATGAGCCTTGATTGGAAAAATATCAAATCAATAATTCCGTTCATTTTAGTGTGCTCGCCGTTCCTCTTGGTTATAGGAGTGTTGCTGCTAAATTCATTTTCACTAAATAAAGAGCTGAACGCCCCATTACCTGAACTGATTAAGCAAGTAGAAGCAGAATTCGCAGAAACTGCGTCAAGAGGAGATAGATACGCCCAAGAGCAGCTTGCAGACACTGTATCCCGTCAGAACATAT
>DMJN01000181.1 GCA_003451715.1 Gammaproteobacteria bacterium
ATGGTGAGGGATAATTGTGAGTGGAAATATTAACTAGAACAATGTTATTGACACCACAGTCGCTTGTTATGTGTCCTTGAGTCAACTATTGTATTCGACATATAGGTCAATCAACTCATCGTTAGCTGGGTCGCCTACCGTAAATCCTTGCTCCCACTGAGATTCGTCCTCTGGAAACCGATAATTTATTTTTCCGCTAACCTGAATTGTTGCTTCATTATCAGAAGCTCAAAAAATTAGTGTACCAATGTCTCTCCCGCTTTCAGTTAACATCATAAAAGAATTTCCAGAATTCCTGCTTGCCAGTTCAACTAATAGCTTCATTTCTCCAGACTGGCAATAAGTTAGTGTCGTAATAAGGGTCTTATCACCTGAAGGACTAGTGTCAGCAAAAATCTCTCTACTTTCTTCAGTACACATACCTAGAATGCCAGATGTGTTTAGTGCAACTGTCAGGATTATCCAGATTAATCCTAGCGCGGCTAAAACTCCAAGTCCGAAGTTCCTATATGACATCATTTATATCTGTACACATAACATTTGTATATGTAGCCCGCTCGCTATTTAGTTCGGATTTTCGCTAAGTGTATTCTGCAGGGGCTTGAATTGGAACAGTAAGTCCTGCATCCAGTTTTTGCCCTATGGTATATAACGAGGGTCACCCGTACCGCGAATACAGAGCCCCCGGTATACCCCATAAGCGGTTTCTCTGTATTTACCCCAACTGGTGTATTAAGGGATTGAAATATGGGGATTATTTTTGCCACTCGCATTTGAAAGCGAGCACATCTGGAAGAAAAAGCGAGCGCGATGTTTCGGCTCTGCCGGGGATTGAGAGCATTGAGAAGGATCTGCTTTGTTGGTGATTGTCGAGGAAAAATTGAAATCGCCTGCTATTTGGTAGATTTGTCTAGAATAAATTCAGCACCTTTTTCTGCAATCATCACCACTGTAGCATTAGTATTGCCCGACGTAATACGGGGCATGATCGAAGCGTCGATAATTCTTAAGGCTTCGATACCGTGAACTTGAAGTCTATCGTTAACCACAGCCAGATCATCGTTGCCCATTTTGCAGGTGCTTACCGGGTGAAAAATGGTGGTACCCAGATCGCCGGCGGCTTTCTGGAGATCTTCATCGCTGTTGAGTTCCGGACCAGGCTTTATCTCTTCAGGCTGGAATCGGCTAAGTGCGTCGGCGGCCATGATTCTGCGTGTGAATTTCAGTCCTTCTATGGCGACCTTTCGGTCTTCTTCAGTTGAGAGATAGTTCAGCGTGATCGCGGGGTGGTCCTCAGATCTGTTGGTCTTGATTCTAATGTGACCGCGGCTACTTGGACGCAAATTGCATACAGATGGAGTGATGGCGTTGAATCGGTGCAACGGATCGCCGAACTTGTCCAACGACAACGGTTGTACATGCCATTCGATATTTGGAGAAGCCTGCTCGGGATCACTCTTGGCAAAGGCACCGAGTTGGGATGGTGGCATGGTGAGGGGGCCTGTTTTGAAGAACAGGTACTCCAGTCCCATCATCGCCTTGCCGATGAGTGAATTGGCGCGCTGGTTCAGCGTGACAGTGTTATTTACTTTGTAGACGCTACGTACTTGCAGATGGTCGTGCAGGTTTTCTCCTACACCCGACAGATCGTGGACCACGTCGATACCCCTACTGGCGAGTAGCGCGCTCGGACCGATTCCGGATAACTGTAGTATTTGTGGTGAGCCGATGGAGCCGGCTGACAGTATGACTTCTTGTCTGGCATTCATCACCTGGCTGGCCTGACCGTCGATTCGTACCTGTACGCCGCTAGCACGAGGCTTGTCAGTTTCTGAGTCAATGACCAGTTTTTCTACATGGGCGTTGGTGATCACGGTCAGGTTCGGTCTGGACATCACTGGGCGCAGATAGGCTTTAGTCCCGCTCCAGCGCGTGCCACGTTTCTGGTTCATCTGGAAATAGGCATTGCCGAAATTGTCGCCGCGATTGAATTCCTCAATCTTGGGAATGCCGCATTCCGCGGCGGCATCTCGCCAGGCATCCAGGATTTCCCAGTTGACCCGGCGTTCTTCGACGCGCAATTCGCCACCGGCTCCATGGAATTCGTCTGCGCCATGTTGGTAGTCCTCTGATTTCTTATAGACAGGCAACACATCATCCCAGCCCCATCCCCGGTTTCCGAGGGATTCCCAGTAGTCGAAATCACTCTTCTGGCCGCGCATGTAGATCATCGCATTGATACTGGAGCAACCTCCCAGCACTTTTCCTCGGGCATAGCCGATGCTACGACCGTTCAATCCAGGATCGGCTTCGATGTTGTAGCACCAGTCGGTGCGGGGATTGGCTATTGTATAGAGGTAACCAAGCGGAATGTCGATCCAGAAATAGTTGTCCTTGCCGCCGGCTTCCAGTAGCAGTACCTGGAAGTCAGGGTTAGCGGATAGCTGGTTGGCTAGAACACAGCCGGCGGTTCCGGCGCCGATGATTATAAAATCATATTCTTTCACGTGGTCCTGGCTTGCTCTTTCAGTCTACGGCGAATCACCATATAGTAATCCCTGGCTTAAGAAAAGAGCTCACGGTGACAAGATTGTTCCAACTTGGCTGCCGTGCGACCCGGCGAATTCAAATAGGCCAAAAACTCACCCAGATTAGCCAAACCATTGACAGAACTATGTACGCAGCAATTGAAAAATCACTGCAACAGTTTTTCGCCGAGCCGCAGCCTGATGCGCGTAGGGTCTTTCATGGTCGTGGGCAACGATTTGTTGGGCTGGAACACCTCTGCATCGACTGGTTCAAGCCGGTGCTATTGCTTACTGCGTATAGCCCTGTCGAAAACGTAGTTTCTTTGTTGGACGCAGTGCAATCCTCTGACAGCCTGGCGCAAATTCAATGTGTCATCCTGCAAAAGCGCTATGAGCGAAACGCGCCTTCAGATTTGTTATTCGGTGAGCCAATTGAAGAGCTTGTTATCCGTGAAGGGGAACTGGTTTTCGAAGTACGTCCCGGAAAACAGCAGAATGCGGGTTTGTTTCTCGATATGCGATTGCTGCGAGAATGGTTGCAAGTCAGCTGCACGGACAAGAATGTGCTGAACCTGTTCGCTTACACCTGTTCCTTGTCGGTGGCGGCACTAGCCGGTGGCGCCGCCACTGTCACTAATGTCGATATGAGTAAGCCCAGTATTCGTTGGGGTGAGAAGAATCACCGGCTTAACCGACAGGACTTACGCTGTATTCGATCTATTCCTTACAACCTGTTTACCTCCTGGGGCAGGATTAAACAATTCGGTCGCTACGATCTGGTCATTATCGACCCACCGAGTCGACAGCGTGGCAGTTTCGATGTTGAAAAGAATTACGCAGCGGTGCTGAAAAAGCTGCACCAACTCTGTAATCCCGGTGCTGACATCATCGCGGCACTCAATAGCCCGTTCCTGGAATCGGATTACTTGATTGAGCTATTCGCAGCCCATGTGCCTGACGCAGCGTTTATTGATTTCATCGCGCCGGCGCCGGAATTTGCTGACAAGTATCCAGATAGAGGCTTGAAGATCTGTCGCTTCAAACTGCCCTGAATTGTGCAGAGGGCCCCTGGAGTCAATCGGCTTCAGCGCCTGTTCTAGACTACGAGGGCTTGATGATCAATAAGTCAGACTTGACAAAGTTTAGCAGCCGGTCGGCAGTATTACCGATGATTGCCTCTGATAAGCGTGAGCGAGAGAGCGCGCCCAGCACCACAATATTGGCATGCAGAGCATCCTGAACCTGTAGGATGGCATTTACCGGTCTCTCATCTCTCAGATGCACGGCATGGCTTGGAATGGCGTAGTCTGTGAGCAATTCATCCATTGCCTTACTATGGATTTCGAGAATCGAACCCGGTGAGGCAAAGCCAAGGGCAGATGCGGAAAAGGCATGCACGACGTTGATGGTTCCACCAATAAGCTTGCGGGTTTCAGTGGCTGCATTCAGGATGGCATAGTCCAGGCCCAGCGGTTTGTGGTGGCTGTGTACTGGATCCACAGCGGCAAGTATCACAGGTTCTTTCGGCCACGCTTCATCCCTGATCAACAATAACGGCTTGTTGCAGGTTTTGACCAATTGCCAGCTGTCATGGGACAGGTTGTGTAACTCGTGAGGCTGGCGCATGTTGACGTGCTGGACAACAAGGTCGACATCAAGTTCGTGTGCTTCTTTGACAATTTGTTCATAGCGAGGGTAAGTCCAGTGCACTCGGCATTCGACCTTGAATCCCTTTGACTCCAGGGTATTGCTGAACAATTCCAGGCGGCGTTCCATTTCTGCGCAGAATTCCTTGCGCTGCTTCACCGCATCCGGCCCGAAGTTGGAATAGCTGTCATGCAGAAATTCTTCGAAACCACAGCCCACCAGGTAAATTTGCGCATCCACCCGATTTCCAATCATCGCCATGGTCTTGGTAATTTCCAGTGGCTGATGTTCCGGATCATCACGGAAATCATGGTAGACATCCAATGCGATCAATACTTTGTTAAACACTGACATGGCTGTGGATCTCGAGTTATTGGCTAAATTTCAGCTAAAAGAAGCAGAATGATTACACTTAAACAGATTATTTGTTATTTTGACTATTATGAATGACGAACCTCAACATCAGCAAGCTGAAGAACCTCCGGAGAATTCCCAAAATCCTGACAATGGGCCGGGAGATGAGAAGGGGGCGGCAGTCAAGTTTCCACCACCGGCGATTTTTGTCATCCTGATTTTCGTTGGTGCCGGACTCGATTACGTGTGGCCACTCGGTTTGGGCGTGGCTGATTCGTTCGAAGCGCTGGGCATTGCCATAACGCTGTTTGGAGTGACCGTTGCTATCCTGGTAAACGGCACCTTCAAACGTGAAGGCACAGCCATCGAACCCTGGAAACCCACCACTAAGCTGATCACCACGGGGCTTTACGCCTGGACGAGAAATCCAATCTATCTGGGATTCTGCCTGTTTAATATCGGCATCGGCATTGCATCGAATAGTTTCTGGATACTTATAACATTCATTCCCGGTGCATTTCTCGTGTACTACATTGCTATAGCCAAAGAAGAGGCTTATCTGCAAGAAAAATTCGGTGATGAATACCGCGATTATGTAGCTCGCGTACGTCGCTGGCTCTAGGATCCCTGGAGATTGCAGATCAGGTCCTGCCCATTCAGCAGTAATGTGGATTATAAACGAAGGTTTTTAGCCGAAAGTAGATCCTGTACGTCGTCAAAGCATATGG
>DMJN01000134.1 GCA_003451715.1 Gammaproteobacteria bacterium
CATTTGTTTGACGACGGACAGTGGCACTGCCACTGTGGAGCTGAAGCTAGACGGCAATCAACTTAACGGCAATATCTCGGCGTCAATGGGGAATATTTTTGCATATGCCACCCGCAGGCATTGACAGATTGGCTTCATGAATCGACAAAAATTATGTCAATCCACGGCTGAATCACCACTGCATTTTCCCAAGGCCCAAAGGCGCGTAATCGGAAATGCAGATTGTTTTTGTTGATACCGGGCGCCTACCCAGATTGAACGAGTTGTAGGCCGCAGCATGCGCAGACAAAAAATGTTGCCCTTGCTCCATAGTATTGAAGCGGCGCATGCCCCTCTCTCTAACCCGTGCTGGTTGAGCTGACAACTCAGCACGGTTATTGGCGTATTGGGATGCATCGTGAATCGTATCCGGAACCAGTTCCCCATGCGCAACACGATAGCTTCTCGGTTTATCCGTCATGATCTTGCCAGGACCTCTCTGGTGATTCTTCAATAGCCACCTAAGGAAGTGCTTTGTGGCTTTTCCATCGTGCCTATTTTTGAGAAATACATCGACAACATCGCAGTCCTAATCAACGGCTCTCCACAGACAATGCGGTTTCCCCTGGATCTTCACGAAGACTTCATCAAAGAAGAACATATCGCCATATCCCCGATGTCAACGCTTCAGCCTTTTCGCGAAGAATAATCCAAAATTGTTCCATCACAATCGAATGGCTTCGTAGCTAAGCTCAATGCCTCGTACAGACATCAAATCTTTAATATCTCGATGACCGAGATAGAATCGGTGATAGAGCCAGCCGGCAGTTTGAATGATTTCGGGTGGAAATCGATGACGATTGTACATTTACACTTTTTTCATGGAGCGAATTGTCGCAAAATGCACTTTAACTTATCAGTACCAAGAATTGGTTCTCGGAAAACAAGTTGCCAGGCACTGTTGGTTTTCTACTTAATTGTATCCACGTGCTGATATTGGTTGAACAGACAATTGTGACGAAGACTGTCTGGATGGCATTCAAGAATAAGTCCAGTGATGTCAGTATCTTTGGGGAAGCATTGGAGCTGGCTCCCGAAGGCAGTGAAGCTGGAGTTTAGGCCATTCGCACACTGAAATTAGGAGGACATGCTGTGGATCAGGAAAAGGCGCTAGCCCTGTTAAGGCTCAAGGGGAATCCCAGGGAGCGGGAAATTAACACGGCGTTCGAGGCATTGGCTGGCGAACTTAACGAAAAAATCAATTCTGCGCTTGATGAAGCGTCAAAAGATGAATGTCGCAAACGGCTGGGAGAAGTCCAAGAGGCCTACGATGTGCTTATGCGCGATAAAATCCCATTAAGCACCCCGACTATTGCATCGGCAATGGAGCCATCCAAGGACACAAAAGCACAGCCTGAACCCACGTCTGATTTAGCAAAAGATATAGTTTCTTGTTCGGCGGGGTGTGGATCGCATCTCCACTGGGATACCATTAGATGCCCATCATGCGGAGCGCTTCAAACACGGGCCCGATACAGGGATAGACGTGTGGCTGCTCTATTGGCATTCTTTCTTGGTGGGCTTGGCGTACACCGATACTATTTAGGCCTACCATACGGATTACACTATTTGTCTTGGATCTGGACCTTTGTGCCGATTGCTAAAGCTATAAAAGAAGGCATAGCAATCTCACGTTTTGATCAGGCAAAGTGGGACGAAAAATTCAATCAGGGAAGAGTGTCGCAGCAAGGTAGATCAGATGGAGTTGGTGAGACTCTGGTGATAGTGGTATTAGGGTTGATCGTGTACGCCCTACTTACCGTTTGGTTACTATTTCTTATAGCAGTGACCATTTTCTTTCTTGACCAATCATAGAGTATTAGCGGGTACTGACGAGTTAATCACTCAAAACCAGAAAGACCTATTCCGATTGAACTCTGTAGTGTGACTGCCTCTGGTCTAGTTCCAAAACTACTGTATTTTTACCCTGACCGCGTTATAGTTTAACTGTTTCCACAGTAAATCAGGGTACAGGCCATGTCATCCAAGAACAGGATAGTCATTGCTACAGCATTAACAGGCTTGCTGTTATCGCTATCTTCAATATCGAGCCACGCACAGGATTCCAGCCGCCCGCAGCTAACAGGAACCTGGTCTAATGCATCAAGAACCGGTTTAACCCGAGCCAGAGGGGTCGAAACGCTTGTCGTATCAGGCGAGCGAGCGGAACAAATAGTTGCGGGCATGGCAATCGCGGGTATTTCGCCAGAAAATGTGGCCGCGGGACCCGCCATTGACCCGGAAACCGGAGCACCTCCCGCTGGGGCCGAGGATTTTGGTCTGCGAGGATACAACTTGTTCTGGACAGATCCCGGCTCTACCCTTGCAAATGTCAAAGGCGAATTCCGCACCTCCTACATTATCAATCCGGAAAATGGACAAGTACCAAGGCTGGAAAACCCAACGACAGATTTTCGGCGTACCAGTTTCGGCAGTCGATACCTGACGGGTGTCGCTAGTGCTGATGGCCCCGAAGACCTGCCTATAGGAGAGCGTTGCATTCTTTCTGAGGGCAAAGCCGGTCCGGCGATGCAAAGCGGACTCTATAATAACAATTACCAATTCGTCCAAACCGATGATTACGTGATGATAGAAGTGGAACAAATGCATGATGCACGGATCATCCCCACCTTTAGTTCCCCTGAAGAAGCTCGAGCCAACCGCCGGCCGAAGGTCTTGCAACAATACATGGGAGACTCTGTTGGCTGGTATGAAGATGGGGCTCTGGTAGTGGAAACTATCAATGTCAATCCTCAACAAATGCAACAAAGCTCTACAGCTATCACAAAAAATGGCAAGGTAACTGAGCGTTTTATCCGTTATTCCGACACTGAAATTGTTTACCAGTTTACAGTGGAAGATTCTGACCTATACAGTCAACTCTGGACAGCAGAACTCAGCTTCTATGCCACGGATGATCAACTCTATGAATATGCATGTCACGAAGGTAACTACTCCATGCCTGGTATTCTAGCTGGAGCGCGAAGACTGGAAGCGGAGCAAAAATAAATAGGCTCAGAAGTATTCGGCTAGATGCTGGTGAGTCAAGTGCGGGTGCTGGGAATACGAAACTGATTAAGAAAGATCTGGACCTGATCCAAACCTCAGCACATTGCCATCTGGATCCTCAATATTGATTTCGAGCGCCCAGGCATTGTTAGTGAGTGGCATTCGAATGATTGCTCCTCTACCATGGCAAGGTTGTAGACAAGCTAACTTCTCAACCTGATAAAAATCCTATCTCTATAAAATTCATGCCTCTACTGTCTTTCCCCAGGTCCCTCAGACTAACAGGCAGCTATATTGGACATTCTTCTGACAGGGCCGGAATCCAGAATTGATACGCTCTAATAATTCTACACCAAGGTGAGAGCCTGGCTGGATGATATGGTCATGTGATTTTAAATGTATTGAGAACGAAGTAAAAAATGGATTCAGCTCCAGGAACTTATATCTTAGTTTTTCACAATGCCGCGGAATTTACTGTTCCTGTGGGTAGACTAGGATCTACTACGATATTGACCGGTTACTGTGCATATGTTGGAAGCGCATTTGGACCTGGTGGTCTCAATTCGAGAATTGCTCGTCATAAAAGGAAAAACAAGGTCCACAGGTGGCACATGGACTATATACGGGGTCATATGAACCTAGTTGAAGTATGGTATTCGGTTGATTCCAGGAAAGTAGAGTGTTTGTGGTCAGATAAACTCCATATTCTCGGTGGCACATGTCCAGCGTATAAATTTGGATCGTCGGACTGCAAATGTGAATCGCACTTTTTCAATTTCGAAGAAGCTCCCAATTTTGACAAATTCAACAAACTGGTTTCTGAAAGTCTTTCAATCGAAATCTTTGACAACTCTTAATAGGCGTATGTCCGTCGTCAAACAAATGGA
>DMJN01000140.1 GCA_003451715.1 Gammaproteobacteria bacterium
CGAATACCTTCCACCTGATACTCATAAAAATGGGGCGCTTGCATGATCATATGTACAGTACCACCCGCCGTGTAGCTATAGAATTCATCGACTGCACTCTCTATCTCGAGATAATTATTCAACAGCCTTTGTGGCAGGCTGAAACTGCTAGGGGCATCTCCCATAATTTGGGTAAACGTGATTTGCACGGCATCTTCAGCCGCATTGTACTGGGCTATCGTCAGATTGGGATTGTGGTTAGCACTTGCTATATAAAAATCTTCGAAAGTTATCGAGTCATTAGTCTCCCCATCGTATTCTTCCCAATCGGGTAATACGGTCGCGGTATTCCAGGCATTGAGTGTATTGGGTAAAAAAGGAGACCCGTAGCCACCTGCTGCGTCGGCGATTAATACAACCGGTACGGACGTATAGTGCTCGGCAACCAGGCCTGAATAGAAAGAAGATCCGATCGCTCCGGC
Organism: Gammaproteobacteria bacterium; assembly: GCA_003451715.1. Taxonomy (GTDB): domain Bacteria; phylum Pseudomonadota; class Gammaproteobacteria; order Pseudomonadales; family Pseudohongiellaceae; genus UBA9145. Next base: position 462 of record DMJN01000140.1, read on the forward strand.
ACTGCTTCCGGACAATACGACCTTGTTAGGTGTCGTGAATTCTTCAAATACCCATTCCAATATGGTTTTCGTGTTTGCATAACCTTCATGATAGGTAGTAATACTGACATCGGTTCCTGCGGGGTTGGTATAGGAATACTCTCTCGTTCCACCGCCAATATGCACATCACCCGTGCAGTAAGGAAGAAACACCATGGCATAATCGGAGAACGGATTCGCACTACTCTCGAAGTTGAAGATACCCCGTGAATTTGCGGGGTTGTTCTGATCCATTTCGGCGAACGGCGAATGAATGTTTGGCTGACTATTTAGATCACAGGCTTCTCCGAACCAGCAGCCGCCACCGCCATTGAAAAAAATCAGTAAATTGCTGTTATCTGCCGAAGGTTTGGCAAAGAATTGATAGGCTGTGCCGGTCGAACAGACACCATCGGTCGCGATGGTGTTCCACCCTGAATCGAGACTATTCAATCCTGGTAACTCAGACTGAGCTTGGACACTGATTGTGCCTAGCAGTAATAGTGCTAATACAAAGTATTTCATGGTGCTTATCCCCCTGCGAAGCCAGATGCTATCGTCTTGCTGCCGCCGTGTCGATACATGGCTGCATGTTCAAGCGGTTGTCTAAAATCGTTGATTTTGCAGGCTTCAGCTGTTTACAAAGGCCTGCTACTATAAACGCCGTTTTTGTGTCTGGGGTCTCTGTCATGCGTCAAATTTTAAGCTTCATTGCATTATTGGGTCTGATTCAAATCAATACTGCCTACTCCCAGTCGCTGGTAGGCGATACGCCAACCCGGGCGACATCAGTCGATGGGCGGTATATCAGTTGGAAGGAACATATTATCGATGATCCGACTCAGTCGGGCGTTCCCTTCAGCGGCAGCGATGGTCTGGTGATGGCAGACCTGGATCGAGACGGCTATGAGGATATCGTCTCCGTACACGAATCCGACTCGGAATATGATTCGGCTGAATACAACCCGGGTTTTGTCCCTCCTGCAGCTGGTCATGTAAGGATCGCATTCGGCTCAAATGACCCGGATAATTGGACCAATATTACCCTAGCCGAAAGCACCGACGCGCCTGCCCCGGAGGATGCCGCCATCGCGGATATCAATACTGATGGCTATTTAGACATAGTTGTCGCGGCCGAGCTATCACATTTGATCTATTTGCAGAATCCCGGCCGTACGGCAAGAACAGCCGAGTGGCCAAGATTGATTCTACCGATGACCCAAGGCCGTGGCTCCTATATCCGCGTCTTCGCGGCGGATTTTGACGGCGATGGCATACCCGAAATTACTGCTCCGAACAAAGGAGCCCAGCGTCCTGGACCTCCCGACTACGCAAGATCGACGCCTGTAGAGCTCTATCGGCTGGCAGGCGACCCCTTGGCAACCGATGGCTGGCGACAGATAGAACTCGGCCGCTACAGCATCCCTCAGAATGCGGAGCCGGTAGATCTCGATGCCGATGGCGACCTGGATATAGTAATTGGAACTCGTGGTGAAGCTCGCCTGGCTTTTTTCGAGAATCCGGGAGATGGTTCACTACAGTTTAGCGAACACGCCATTGGCATTAACGGTGCCCGGATGGCCGGATTTAACCTTGAATATATCGATCTCAATGGCGATGACAGACTGGATATTGTAGGTGCCGCAGGCCGCAATCTGACTTGGATCGAACAACCCGCAACAATCGATGACGCCTGGAATGCGTTTACTATCGGCTCTTTCTTTCCTGACAGCATGACCGGCATGGAGGTGGCGGATATTGATGATGATGGTGACATGGATCTGATGGCCGGCAGCTATAGCCGCGGTCCTCGCACCGGGGATGGTGATGTGGATAAAGACGACGCACTCGGTCGCCTCGGCTGGTTTGAAAATCCTGGCGATGCCAAATCTGACTGGACACGCCATGACATTTCGCGGCGCAAGCGTGGCATGTTCGACAAGTTCATTGCCAGAGATCTGGATAAGGATGGCGACATGGACTTTATTGCGACCCGTGGCAATAGCGCACCCTATGACGGCGTATTCTGGCTGGAACAGGTGAGGACTGCCTCCCCAGTTGCCGCTTTTCAAGCTGCCCGCAGTGAAGAGAGTGAGGAAATGCCACTCCCTTAAGGGATCAATGTTCTAATACATCTGGTCCTCGGCCGCTCCTCGGCAATTGCTCCTGCATTGCTCTAATAAGTGACATCCATGTCACGATGCATTGCTCTGAAGTGCGCCATGTCATGACGCATTGCTCTGAAGTGCACCCTGTCACGATGCTCTTAGTCGGTTGCTTGTGTTAGATTAGTCACCCTGTAATAGAAATCACTGATAAATTCCTGTCCGGAGGAAGCAACAACATGAAATTAACCAAATTCTGCGCTGCACTTGTAGCAGTTGGAATCCTATCGAGCCCATTATTAGCACAGGATACGGGAGTCATTGGCCCCAGTCCCTATGAATTTACAACACAGACCTGGATGGAACCCTTCGCCCAGGACGGCTTCACCTGGGGTGGTAATTCCGGAGTTCATGTGGAATCCCAGAACCGAATATTCGTTCTGCAGCGCGGCGAAACAGAATTGCCTGATCCACTTCCCCCCGAATACACAAACTTCGCCGGCTCACTGGGATGGAATGTGTTACGGGGACGGGGTCGCGTCTGGCGTAACTGTATCTACGTGATCGACAGTAACGGAAACGTGCTGGAAGTCTGGGGCCAGTGGGACCATCTCTTCATGGGTACTGATGGACCGGGACCACATCGTATCCGTCAGAGCCCCTATGATCCTGACAAGCGGGTCTGGGTAATCGACGAAACCGGGCACATCATCTACGTCTTTTCCAACGACGGGGAACGGCTGTTAATGACCCTGGGTGAGAAGAACGTCGGTGGCAGAGATGAGACTCACTATCACCTGCCGCAGGATGTGGTGTTCCTGCCGGACGGCAAATTCCTTATCGCCGATGGTCTGGGGGATAACAAGCGTATCGTGGTAAGAAATGCTGACGGCTCCTACCGTTCCGAGTTTGGCGAAGCAGGCGATGCTGCCCATCAGTTTGCTTCTGTTCACAGTATGGCCCTGGGGCCGGATGAACATCTCTACGCACTGGATAGAGATCATCGCAACATCAAAGTTTTTCGTCAGACGGCCAATCACACCGCCGATAGCTACCCTGAGTATGAGTATGTTACGACCTGGGGAGACCTGGGTATGCCATTGGATATTACAGTCAGCGAGGAGAGTGCCTGGGTAACAGATCTGAATCCGCCAAAGATTGTCCAGTTTAATCTCGATGGTTCCCGGGAATACACCTGGCCATTGCCCACCGAGGGCCCGGATTTCTGGATCGAGATGCATTCTCTGTCTATCGATGACGATGGCAATCTGTACGGTACTGACAACCAGGCGGGCAGACCTCAGAAACTGGTGCCACGCTCCGATGCCAACTCCGATCACCTTGTCAGGCCGCAATACATTCCACGCTAGTCAGGCAGACTATAAAAAAGGTGAGTTAGCTTACTGCATATAGGGGACGCCCATAACTTAACTAGTGTTTTACTGTTTGAGACGGGGTATAGATGAATAGAGTTTACCTCTGTATGCTAGGGATCCTCTGAACAAGTATATGACCACACTTGATTACGGCAAGACCACTCTGGGCAACAACAAGGACTAATATGCCTGCAAGATGCATTGTTTGCATTGTCGATGACAATCTAGAACAGGCCGAAGCCACTTCCAAGCTACTGGTTCGCCAAGGCTTCGAAATGGAGGTGTTCGAATCGGGAGAACAATTCCTTACCGTTAACGATTATCCAGAAACTGCCTGCCTGCTACTCGACAATCACTTGCCAGGTGGCATGTCTGGATTGGACGTTCAGACCGAACTAACTCGACGGGCACGCCATTGCCAATCGTGTTCATGAGCGGCGACAGTCAATTCAGGCACGTGGTTAAGGCGATGAAATCGGGCGCACATGAGTATCTGCAAAAAACCCTTCAGTTCAGCCGAACTCTACAAGAGTATTCATACTGCGATTCGAGATAAACAGCCTGTCTCTGGCTCTGTGCAGCACGAGGAAAAACATAATGAGAAACTGGACAAGCTGACAGCAAGAGAGAAACAGGTGCTGGAGCTATTGGCTCTGGGTTATACGAACAGGATGATCTCCAATGAATTGTCGATCGTTACTAGTACCGTGGAATTTCATCGTGCAAATCTGAGCAGCAAATTCGGTGCAAGGTCACTGGCCGATCTCATCGCGATACAGCGTTCAGTTTAGTTATTTCCAGCCTGTTTTGTTTAACCGTGCTATCAGGAGTTCCCTGAACGAGTATGGTGTTTTTTGGTATGGTGTTACGGCGTGCCCTATCACGGCTAAGGGAGATTAACGGTACAAGTCCACAAATCGCCGCAGTAGTGATTGCGCTTCTGGCACATGCTCATCTTCAACGGCTTCGATTAGCTGTTGGGCAGATTCTGGCGGAAAATACCCGTAATGCTTGTAGGCATGGATCCGTACGATAAATCCCTCCGCATCTCCTTCTGGATGAAATTGTGTAGCATAAATATTTTTTTTGAGACGAAACATCTGCACAGGACAAGATTCGTTCGTCGCCAGTAGCGCACAGCCAGGCGGCAAAACATCGCAAGCTTCCTTGTGACCCAGTAAGACGCGAAAAGAATCTGGCAAG
>DMJN01000205.1 GCA_003451715.1 Gammaproteobacteria bacterium
TGGGAATGACGTGGTTATCGGGCCAGCAGAAGACGGTGGCTATGTGCTGATCGGCCTGAATGAGCCGTGCCCCGGCCTGTTTCAGGGAATCGAGTGGGGCTCGGAGAGGGTGCTGAGTCAAACGCTGCAACGCGTTGCACAGCTCAAGCTAGCTTATACTTTGTTGGAACCACTGTGGGATGTAGATAGGCCGCAGGATCTGCAGCGTCTGGCTGAGTTGAAACCGCCGCTGGGTATGGATTTACCGGTTTAGCGCCGTTTCCAGTGTCAGTAGTTTCTGCGCCAGCCGGTCGCTGTCCACCGCGTATTCGGCAGCCATGATGCGGTCGTGCAGGCGCACCACTCGAGTGGCATCGATCTCCGGTAGCTGGCTGATGAGTTCTTCGATGTGCCGCCATTGGGCATCGCTAATCTGCACTGAAATCCCGGCCTCGCTGGAAGCTTGTAGGTGTTGTTGTCTGGCTCGGCGTTTACCACAGAGACTCGACACTACTGCGGAGCTGTTGTTGCCTTCCATGCCGGCGGTATTCACTGAGCGGGTGTTACGCTTGCTATCGGGGTCTGTTCTGTTCACTACTGCTGGACTTCTTTTCCGTTGTTGAAATGCCGTATTCCCTTTCTTTCACGCAAACTGCGACGACGACTCTCCCCATTACCAGCCCGGAGGGCAGGTGCTTGAAAGGAGTAAAGCTGAGTACCGCAGGTCTCAATTATAACGACTGCAGCCAGAAATTCTTTAAGCGCCACGAGCACAAAATCGTGGCTTGTTTCACGTGGCTTTAACATTAAATCAGTACTTAATAAAAGAACTGTAACTATTTGTTATCTATAGGTAAATAGAACTTATTTTTTCTATAAGAGGGCGCTCGCGAAGCCAGCTTAGACTTCGCTTGAAAGCCGGTGTTTAAGGACTAGGTCAGGGGGTTACTGGGCGGGCTTGTTAGGGGGCACTATTCAAGAAGCAAGAGACAAGAAACAAGAAACAAGGGTGAGGGGTTTGGGTTCTGTGGTTAATTTTGGGGGGTGGGGATTACTGCGGCGCCGTAGGTGTTTAGGAATTCTTGGGGTAGGCGTACGGCTTTGCCGGTGGATAGGGCGGTACAGATCAGTTGCCAGCTTCCGCGTAGAACTGTCTGTTCGGTGGCGGTGTTTATGATTTGAAAACTTCGTTCGAGGCGTAGTTTACAGTCACAGTCGGTTAGCCAGGTCGCTATGGTGAGGCTGTCGTTCTCGAAACTCGGCAGCAGGTACTCGTAATTGGCTCGATGGATCGACACACCCCGGTCCAGCCGTTGGTAATCTTCCACGCTGAGACCCAGCGCCTCGGAATGCTTCCAGGCACAGTCCTCGCACCACACAACATAACAGGCGTTATTGACGTGGCCCATGCCGTCAATATCGGCACCACTAACGGTCAATTGACGGGTGAATGGGGTGGGGTAATCCCAGTCCATTTCGGTGGTTCCGGATAGCTGGTGTTTAAGGAGGAGCTGGAGTTTAGCACACGCCCCTGCTACGGCATTACGCATGCAAGCGATTCGGTAGCTTGCAAAGTGACGCATTGCACTGGCACCGGAAGGCTTCGCGAGCGATGGCAGCGATAGTGATTGCCCGGAGAGAAATCGCCTACTGATTTCCGGGCACTTCTACCACAGTTTTACCCGAAAATAGTTCGACTTTTTTGCTATTCAAGACGATGCTTCGAGTAAGGAGGTTTACGGCTTATAGCTATAAGCAAGAGTGACCAACTACTTGTTCAGAGGATTCCTTAAAAAAAGGCTGAAAACAGGGCGTTCCTGCCAAGATAAACTGTGATGCAGGCACGCCGTAAGCTGCAGCGAATTGTTAGACTGCACAGAAGTTCTGATCCCCCGCTTGCTCGCAGGGATCGAGAACAACTGGAGAAATAGAACTAAGAGGAATAAGGCTGCACGAGACCGTAAATCCGAATCCTGGCTTGGAGAAGTGTGTGGAAAGCCACAGAAGGAGTTTAAAGGAAGCACCGTGCATTCGATAATTGAAACATCAGATTCTGCATTCCCGGCATTCTGGAAAGAATTGCTTGAGAATGATCCGCTGCAAAATCCCCTGTATCTGCAGCAGCGGGAAGGGGCAAGTTCACCCGTGGGACTTGTAAAAACAGAGCCTGAGTTTGAAGACCGCTCTTTCCTGATTGTTGCCAGGGATGCTCCCGTATTTGGCTGCAGCCTGACCACTCACAAGGACGACAGCGGCGGCACCTATATGGGGCACTTCGGCATGGAAGCATCGACTCATGTCAATCGTACCGCGATTGCGAACCCCAGCAATAATTTTGAGCCCCAGTCCATTTGTCTGTTGCAAGAACATATCACTCGTTTGATGGAGGAAGTAAAACCCCATTCGGTGGATTACCTCGATCCAGTCAGTTGCGGAATCATGTCACCGGTCACCCAGGTGTTGCTGGAACGTGGTGCGACTCCTACAGTTCAGAAGGCACAACTTATCGATCTATCCCTGTCTGAGTACGCCCTGGCCCGAAATATCAGCAAGAGCTACCGTGGACTGATTCACTGGGGAAGGCGTAATCTGCAATTCGAAATACTGTCTGCCAGCAACATCGAAGAGACCCGTGGAGAAAGTACGGATGGCTTCCTGCAATCCGCGCTGCATCTAGCCAGTCAGCGATTTAAAAACTACCTCGGCTATGAAGGGCTGCTGCGTAAAGGCAGTGCCTTCCTGGTGAGAGCCAACTACCAGGGTGAGGCGACTACCAATGCCCTGTTCGTTCACAATCACAAGACCTGTCACTATCTCACCTCGTCGACCACCGCAGTTGTGCCGCATCGACCCATCCTGCATAGCATGATCTGGCACGCCATGTTGCATGGCAAGAGACTCGGCTGTAATCGTTTCGATCTGGCCAGTTCAACCCCGCCGGGCTTTGACGGGGGTGAATTCTGCATCGAAGCCGACCGTTTCGGTGGCCTGTCCCATACCCGACTCAAGCTGCGACTGATTCAATAAGACTTCTTTGCTGAAGTCTTTCTCGGCCTGCCCGACAGTGCCAGGCAGTGAGTTCCCATCGTGATTGACTACACCAGGGCTTCAATGTCTAATGTCTGCGATCGACTCTTGAGTCGACAATCACGACCTTCCCGCGCTTCTTTATACACAGGTTTTAGCGCACAAAAGAGTACAACAGATTCCCGCGATGGTTCAGACAGGCAGCATTCTGCTAATCGATGACAACGAAAAGTCTCGCCACGAGCTGGAGACGGTACTCGCTTTCATCGGTGAATCGGTGATTCCCGCCACCTCCAATTACTGGCAGACCCCGGTGACCGAGGCCACCAGTCGGCCTGCCGATGTTGCGGTGGCGATTGTGGGGGCCTGTGAGCAAATCGAGCTGGCGTCTTTGCTGACGGAGATTCATGAGTGGGAGAAGGGCACTCCCTTCGTGCTGGTAGGGGAGCATGATATTCCCGCTGGGCTGCATGAGGAATTGCTAACGCGCATCACGGCGAGCCTCGATAGCGAGCTGCACCATCAACCCCTGTTGGATGCGCTGCACAAAGCCAAGTTATTTCATGAGCATTTTAATCGCCTGCGTGACTTCGATGGGGTACAGGACTACAACATGTTTCGCAGCCTGGTGGGCAGCAGTGATGCTGTGCAACGCGTCAGGCAGATGATGGGCCAGGTGGCGAATACCGAGGTCAGCGTATTGATCACCGGTGAGTCTGGCACGGGCAAGGAGGTCGTCGCGCGAAACCTGCATCTCAATTCGTCCCGCTCGGAGCATCCCTTCGTGCCGATCAATTGCGGTGCCATTCCGCCGGAACTGTTGGAGAGTGAACTGTTCGGTCACGAGAAGGGTGCCTTCACCGGTGCCATTGCCTCCCGGGCCGGGCGCTTCGAGTTAGCCGATGGTGGCATACTGTTTCTCGATGAAATCGGCGACATGCCGCTGAACATGCAGGTGAAGTTATTACGTGTGCTGCAGGAGCGCAGTTTTGAGAGAGTCGGTGGCGTAAAGACGATACAGACCGATGTGCGCATCATTGCCGCCACCCATAAAGACCTTGAACAGATGATCGAGGCGGGCGAGTTTCGGCAGGATCTTTATTACCGGCTGAATGTGTTCCCCATCGAAATG
>DMJN01000218.1 GCA_003451715.1 Gammaproteobacteria bacterium
GTCGTAGCCAAGATCTTCGAGTAAGGGTATAGCGATATCAGGCGGCCAGCCCGGTCAAGGCTGCGCTGGCTTAGTCATCCCAATAATTAAAGGCCAGTAGCTCAATTGGCAGAGCAGCGGTCTCCAAAACCGCAGGTTGGGGGTTCGATTCCCTCCTGGCCTGCCATTAACAGGCAGGCATAATAAGGCGGGGCTCCAAGTAGCACATCATGTCAGAAAAAATAGACAGCGAAGACAGCAGACTGGACTGGGCAAAATGGGCGGTCGTGGCCGCCATTGTGGCTGCGGCGGTCTATGCTAATTCCTATTTCTCAGCCGAATCCCTGCTGATAAGAACGATTGGATTACTGGCGGCGGCAGGTATTGCAGGATGGATAGCGGCTCAAACTATAAAGGGTCGCGCGCTTGTCGATTTGTGCCTGGAGGCAAAGATTGAAATACGCAAGGTGGTTTGGCCGACAAGGCAGGAAACGACGCAGACCACTATCATGGTATTAGTCGTCATCTTCATCGTGGCACTGATACTGTGGTTGCTGGATTGGGGTTTGAACGGCATTGTTTCATCAATCATCGGGTAGTGATGTAATGGCCAAGCGCTGGTACGTAGTCCATGCCTATTCGGGCTATGAGAAAAAAGTAATGCACGCATTGCATGAGCGAATCAGTCTCTCAGGCATGGAAGACTATTTCGACGAGGTGCTGGTTCCAACCGAAGAAGTGCTTGAGATGCGTGCCGGGCAGAAGCGTAAGAGCGAACGGAAATTTTTCCCGGGTTACGTTCTGGTCCATATGGAACTTAATGACGATACCTGGCATCTGGTGAAGGAGACCCCCAGAGTCATGGGATTTATTGGCGGCACGGCAGAAAGGCCTGCACCCATTACAGATAAAGAAGCAAACAAGATTCTCCAACGAATGGAGGATAGCGAGGAGTCTCCAACTCATAAGACTATCTATGAACCAGGTGAAATGGTTCGTGTTACCGACGGTCCGTTTAATGACTTCACGGGTACCGTCGAAGAAGTGAATTTTGAGAAGAGCCGCCTGAGAGTGGCAGTGTTAATTTTTGGCCGATCGACTCCGGTGGAGTTAGAGTTCGGCCAGGTAGAGAAGAGCTAGGAGGCTCCGGAGGAGACTCCGGGGTCAGAGTAAACATACAGTAGTTTTAAGCTCTGTATTAGGCAAATTGCAGTGGATTTATGAAAACTACTGTATGTTTACTCTGACCCCATATATGAGCGTGTCATCGAGACCAGCCAGTCTCGATGACATAAAAGTCGAATTTCATTTCGAAGTGAAATGAAAAACGCCGGGGAGTTTGATTCACTCAAACGCTTGTACCCAAAGGAGAAGAAATGGCTAAGAAAGTACTGGCTTATATCAAGCTGCAGGTTGGCGCGGGAAAAGCTAACCCAAGTCCGCCAGTTGGTCCGGCTCTCGGACAACACGGCGTCAATATCATGGAATTCTGTAAGGCCTTCAATGCTCAGACTCAGAGTGTTGAGCCTGGCCTGCCGATCCCGGTGGTCATTACAGTCTATGCTGATCGTAGTTTTACCTTTATTACCAAGACACCACCGGCTTCTGTGCTGCTGCGCAAGGCTGCGGGTGTCCCCAAAGGCAGTGGGACACCCAATACTGAAAAGGTCGGCAAGGTAAACCGCGCACAATTGGAAGAAATAGCGAACCGGAAAATGGCTGATCTCACGGCGGCCGACATGGATGCTGCGGTGCGAACTCTGGCGGGCAGCGCGCGCAGCGCGGGTATTGAAGTCGAGGGGGTAGAGTAAAATGGCGAAACTATCCAAGAAGCGGAAGCAAATGGCTGAGAAGATGGAGGCTGGCAAGAACTACTCAGTAGAAGAAGCCGTTTCTCTTATATCCGAATTTGCATCGCCGAAATTCAAAGAATCAATCGATGTGTCTATTAACCTGGGGGTGGATCCTCGCAAATCCGACCAGGTCGTGCGTGGCTCAACAATATTGCCAGCAGGCAGCGGCAAGGAAGTAAGAGTTGCCGTGTTTGCACAGGGTGCAAACGCCGACAAGGCTACAGCAGCTGGGGCCGATATCGTTGGATTTGAGGATCTGGCGGAATCTATTAAAGAAGGCAATCTGGATTTCGATGTGGCCATTGCCACTCCGGATGCCATGCGTGTTGTCGGAAAATTGGGTCAGGTACTCGGTCCGCGCGGCCTGATGCCTAATCCCAAGGTTGGCACGGTTACGCCGGACGTTGAAGCTGCGGTTAAGAATGCGAAGGCCGGACAGGTGAGATTTCGAACTGACAAGAACGGCATCATCCATGGTGGTATCGGCAAAGTTGGTTTCGATAGTGAGGCAGTCAGAACAAATCTTGAAGCCCTTCTGGCAGATTTGGTGAAGGCGAAGCCATCGTCGGCAAAGGGCGTATATATAAAGAAGGTAGTACTGTCCTCGACCATGGGTCCAGGCTTACTTATCGATCATTCGTCTCTGCAGCTCTAAGACGATTAAGAATTACAGGGAATCGCTCGGGCGATTTCTCGAACGACTTTTGGGGATCGATATTCATTAGCTTTGTTGGCAAGGCCGGTGCGAAAGCGCATCGGAGGATCTTGAAAACAGCACATGAAAATCCCCGATGACTTTGGGGTTTCGTAGTTCAAAAACATGACTACGAGGCTATCAAAGACCGTAGGTGAAACAGGAACCTGTTTCTTAATTTCCTACGCAGATGGTGAAACCCGATCCGGCTGAGAATTAGCGGATTCTTATCACCGAACAGACTGAGTGCTTCGATGTGTGAGGTGCTCTTTAAACGACTGGAAACAGTCAAATTTAGTGAGGTTATAAAAGTGACTATAGGGCTTGAAGACAAGAAACAAATAGTTTCGGAAGTCAATCAGGCTGCCAATAGTGCCTTGTCAGTTGTGCTCGCCGATTATCACGGCGTTGATGTGGCTGACATGACTGCGCTTCGTAAGACTGCAAGAGAGAATAAGGTTTATCTGCGGGTTGTTCGCAACACATTGCTAAAAATGGCAGTGGCAGAAACCGAATTCGAATGCATTCAGGAAGTACTGGTCGGACCTACTATTCTTGCTTTCTCCCAGGAAGATCCGGGTGCCGCCGCGCGCGTGCTGAAGGATTTTTCGAAAGAGAATAAAGAATTTGAGATCAAGGCACTTTCTATCGGTGGCAAGCTGATGGAAGCGAACCAGATCGATGTGCTGGCAAAACTGCCAACACTAGATCAGGCACGATCCATGTTGATGGGCGTGATGTTAGCGCCTGTCACCAAGCTTGCTCGAACAGTGAATGAAGTTCCGTCGAAGGTTACCCGTGCAGTTGCGGCTGTGCGTGACCAGAAGCAGGAAGCAGCCTAATTCCTTTGATTAACCGTTTAATTTAAACACATTTGTAGGAGATAAGAGTCATGGCTCTATCTAGTGAAGAAATCTTAGATGCAATCGCCGATATGTCAGTAATGGACGTAGTCCAACTGGTTGAAGCGATGGAAGAGAAGTTTGGCGTTTCTGCCGCCGCCGTAGCAGCTGCTCCAGTTGCAGCAGCCGGTGGTGAAGCGGCTCCAGCTGAAGAAAAAACCGATTTCGATATCGTTCTCAATGCTGTAGGCGATAAGAAAGTAAACGTCATTAAAGCAGTACGCACCATCACTAGCCTTGGATTGAAAGAGGCTAAAGCATTGGTTGACGGTGCGCCCACAACTCTTAAAGAAGCTGCCCCAAAAGCAGAAGCGGAAGAAGCCAAGAAAGCTCTGGAAGAAGCTGGCGCTACCGTTGAGCTTAAGTAATCAGCGGCAGCTACAAATCGATCGACACCGGGTGTGTTTTACAC
>DMJN01000184.1 GCA_003451715.1 Gammaproteobacteria bacterium
CCCAGATCTTCACCACCGCGTTTGCGAACCGCCACCGTACCGGATTCAACCTCTTTATCCCCAACTACCAGGAGATAAGGAATCTTCTGTAAAGTGTGCTCGCGGATTTTAAAGCCGATCTTCTCATTTCTCAAGTCCGAGAACACTCTAAACCCTTTATTTTTCAAGGATTCTTCCAATTTCTCGCAGTATTCGGACTGCTTGTCCGTAATATTGAGAATCACGGCCTGTTCTGGGGCCAGCCAGACAGGCATCGCGCCCGCAAATTGCTCGATGAGCACACCGATAAATCGTTCAAAAGAACCCAGCACGGCACGGTGCAACATGACCGGAGTTTTGCGACTGCTATCTTCGGCCACATAGTGGGCATTTAACGCGCCAGGCATGAAGAAATCGACCTGGATAGTGCCGCATTGCTGGATGCGCCCCATGCAGTCTTTCAATGAATATTCGATCTTGGGTCCATAAAACGCTCCCTCGCCGGGGACCAGTTCCCAGGGCAGATCTGTTGCATTGAGCGCTTCTTTCAGTGCGGTTTCCGCCTGGTCCCAGACTTCGTCCGACCCTACCCGTTTCTCGGGACGGGTAGACAGACGCAGGATGACCTCGTCGAAACCAAAATCGCGATACACCGCGAACAGCAATTCCATAAAATCAGCCACTTCTGACTGAATCTGCTCCTCGGTGCAGAAGATATGGCCATCATCCTGCACAAAACTGCGAACCCGCATCAAGCCATGCATGCTTCCGGAGGGTTCGTAACGGTGGCAGGATCCGAATTCTGCCAATCTAAGGGGCAGATCTCGGTAACTCTTCAAACCCTGGTTGAATACTTGTATGTGGCAGGGACAATTCATCGGCTTGATGGCATACATGCGATTGTCGGACTCGACACTGAACATCTCGTCAGCAAATTTTGCCGCATGACCCGATTTCTCCCAGAGACTGTAATCCACCAGTTGAGGCGTATGGATCTCCTGGTAGCCATTGCGCTGTAGCACCTGTTTCATATAACCCTGGATGGTCTGATAAAGGGTCCAGCCCCTGGGGTGCCAGAAGGCCATACCGGGTGCTTCTTCCTGGAAATGAAACAGCCCCAACTGCTTACCCAGCTTACGGTGGTCGCGTTTTTCCGCCTCTTCGAGGCGTTGCAGGTAGAGCTTGAGATCCTTTTTAGATGCCCAGGCCGTGCCATACACGCGCTGCAGCATTTCATTATCGGAGTCACCGCGCCAGTACGCTCCTGCTACGCCGCTGAGTTTGAACGCCTTGAACTTGCCGGTACCGGGCACGTGGGGTCCCCGACATAGATCGATGAATTCACCCTGTTTATAAAATGACAGATCCTCATCACCGGGAATCGCTTCGATAATCTCCACCTTATAGGCTTCGCCCATGTCTTTGAACATGGCCACAGCTGCATCGCGAGTCATTATCGATCGCTCGACCGAGAGATCCTCCTTGACGATAGCTTCCATGGTTTTCTCGATGGCCACCAGGTCTTCCGGGGTAAAGGGGCGTTCGAAGGCGAAGTCGTAGAAGAAGCCATCCTCGATTACCGGACCTATAGTCACCTGCGCCTTGGGAAACAGGCGTTGCACAGCCTGGGCCATCAAGTGAGCACAGGAATGCCTGATTATCTCGATTCCGTCTTTATCGCGCTCCGTGACAATGGCGACTTCGGCATCCTCGTCCACGACATGGCATGTATCCACCAATACGCCATCGACTCGACCTGCCAGCGCCGCCTTGGCGAGCCCGGGTCCAATAGATTCGGAAATAGCGGCAACCGTAACCGGGGAATCGAAATCCCGATTACTGCCGTCGGGTAAAGTTATCTTGGGCATTACACATTCAACTAATTCTGAGAATAAATAGAATTCAAAGTGACCAAGGCAGGGCCCTGGTTGCAGTTTGATCTACTGGTGTCGGTTGTTAGTACTTCTATGGAATGGTAGGCACGACCAGATTTGAACTGGTGACCTCTACCATGTCAAGGTAGCGCTCTAACCAACTGAGCTACGCGCCTCCGATAGAAAAGCTTGGCGATTATACGGAATTCAGCGCCCCAGTGTCGATTGATTTATAGTCATTTCCCGTATTTAAGTCATTGCTTTAACAGCTGATTCTTCAGCTCGGCAATCCTGTCGCGGGTGGCTGCTGCTGCTTCAAAAGCCAGGTCCCTGGCGTGATCGTACATCTCCTCTTCGAGTCTACCTATTTCCTTTTGCATCGCCGTCGGATCGGTGAATTCAAGCCGCCCATAGGCTCCAGCTTTCTCGGCTATCACCCTGCCCCGCTGACGGGTGCGGGTGCCCGGTGCCGAGTACGCACCTTCCATTACATCCAGCACCTTCGTCTTTACTCCAATCGGAGTGATATTGTGAGATGTATTGAATTCCAACTGTGTATTGCGACGCCGACTGGATTCATCGATGGCACGCTGCATGGAACCGGTGATGTTGTCAGCATACAAGATCGCCTTGCCATTGAGATTTCTCGCGGCTCGACCGATAGTCTGAATCAGGGATCGCTCTGAGCGCAGGAAACCTTCCTTGTCGGCATCGAATATTGCTACCAGTGAGACTTCGGGTATATCCAGTCCTTCACGCAACAGGTTGATGCCCACCAGTACGTCGAACTGTCCGAGTCGCAAATCTCTCAATATCTCCGAGCGTTCTACCGTTTCTATATCTGAATGCAGATAGCGAACTCGCACATCATGCTCAGCCAGATAGTCGGTGAGATCTTCTGCCATGCGCTTGGTGAGCACGGTGACCAGCACCCGCTCCTGTTGCCCCGCGACCCTGCGTACTTCCGATAACAAGTCATCCACCTGGGTAGATGCCGGCCGAACTTCCAATGCGGGATCCACCAGTCCAGTGGGTCGAACCACCTGCCTGACCTGCTGCCCTTCGTGATCGTGCTCATAGGGACCCGGCGTTGCCGACACGAAGATGATTTGCGGAGTAAGCGCTTCCCATTCCTCGAACCGCAGAGGACGATTATCGAGCGCCGACGGCAGGCGAAACCCGTATTCCACTAGAGTTTCCTTGCGGGACCGATCACCCTTATACATCGCACCCAACTGGGGAATCGAAACATGGGATTCATCGGCGATGACCAGTGCATTATCCGGCAAGTAATCGTACAGAGTCGGTGGCGGCTCGCC
>DMJN01000036.1 GCA_003451715.1 Gammaproteobacteria bacterium
GAGTTTTACCGTCTCACAGAATACGGGATCAACGCTGACGGATGATTTCGAGGCAGAAGACCAGGATAACCAGAGCGAGGAAACAGAAGCAGAGGAGTTCACGCTGCTGGATTGGTCTATCGTCCTGGAAGACGCCAATGGAAACAGCGCTCGTCGACTGTTGAGTAGCAGAGAAAGCCTCTATCCGCAAATCAAGGGGAATACTCTGCTTGCCCAGTACGGTTACAGCGGTGCGCAATCAGAAGCAGTGATGAAATATTATTCCTTCGAGCTGGACGGTTTCGAAGCAGACACGAGTGGCTTCAATCGCAATCGCGTGAGCAGAATCAGCTTTCTATTCGACCAGTCGGAAAGAGGCTCCATTCTTGTGGATGATATAGGGCTACAATAGTTCAGCCTCAGATCAGCTGTTCTGCTTTGCTCGATTGCGGCTCAAAATCACCAGCATTATGCCGCCCTTCAATATTTCAGCACCCCCGGATCAATATCCAGGGACGGGAGCTAGCTTCTAATTTCTATTTCGGCTAGTCACATCTTACCGACTTTGTTAGATTCAGCGTCTCCATGTTTGTATACAGGCTCTATTAATTAAGAGCGGTCGACTATTCAAAGAACAATCAACAATGGACTTTGTCAATTCCCAGGTCTCAGCGCACGAACTGCCGCGATACAGCGGAGTAAGCTATACCCCTCTTGCTGAACGCGTTGCAAGGGTCAGGCTCGCTGTGGTGGGAATAGTCTATTTCGTGTTATTCCTCGCATTTGTTATACCAATGGTGGTGATCATCCAATTCAATTCCGAGGCCGGAGCATCACTCTTGAGGCCGGTCTCCTTAACGATTTTCTTGATAGTGTTGTTACTCATGGCATTGCTTGCATGGTTCGTATTCGCTTCCACTAGAGCCATCCACTATGCCTTGCGACAGCATGACGTCATCGTGAAATCGGGTGTGTTCTGGAAGCAGGAAGTCATCCAACCCCTGAAAAGAGTCCAGCATGTGGAAGTGACTCGAGGACCCCTTGATAAACGTTATGGATTGGCGAATGTTAAACTGTTCAGTGCCGGTACCAGTAAGTCTACTTTTAGAATTCCTGGTATTGAGCATGAACAGGCGGAACAGATAAGACAATTCGTGCTGGATTACCAGGCGGCGTCTTCAGAAGCAACGGAACGATTGCCGGAATAACTAAAGACTGCATGAAAGGGGTGTACTATCGACGCTGAAACAAAAACCGAACAGCCCTGGCAGAAGCTGTCTATATGGTCGGTGGCGCATTTTATGGTTAAGGGAGTCAGACAGTCATTTTATGCGCTCCTGGGCCTGTTGACTGTTAATGTATCAATGGATGATAACAATCAGTTCAACTTCTTTTTTGTCGCACTGCTTGTACTGGCGGTGATTATCGTTGCAGGTGCGATTCTGAGATGCTGGTTTTACCGATACCAGCTCATGGAAGACGGTATTCAAATAAGACAGGGCGTTTTCTTTAAAAGGCATTTGAATCTCAAATTCAAACGCGTCCAAAATGTAAACATCAACCACCCTTTCTATTTCAGACCTCTTGGCTTAGTCACTCTGAAAATTGATGGTGCAGGATCCAAGAGAGAAGAGGTTCATATTGCCGCTCTAGATCTTGATGCTGCCAGAGCGATTCGGCAGACGATCCAGCTGAAGAAAGGCCAGGTCGGTTTGTCAGACAATACCAGCGATTCTCTGCCAGGCAATGAGGCGAGCCCTGGTGGCGATGGCAGCCATGGCGAAGGTGAGAAATTTTATACTCGATCCTTTGCTGACCTGGTTATTCATGGCCTGACCAATAACCGGGCATGGATAGTCGTTGGCGGTATCGCCGGTTTCCTGTTGTCCACGCCTTTCTCTGTTTCCGATGCCATCGAGCTTCTGCAGGGATATGTAGGATCGGTGATCAGTAATGAGAGCATCACCTATACGGTTATGCTGTTTACTCTGTCATTCGTCCTTGCAGTAGCGCTCACAGCATTGCTCTCTGTGCTGGGCTCTATCGTCACCTACTACGGATTCACACTGTACAGGTCTGACAAGTCCTTGATGGTGCATCGCGGGCTTATCAACAAGCAGGAAATCAACATGCAGAAATCCCGCGTACAGTCCATATATTTTCGCCAGGACTGGTTGGACCTCTACCTGCGCCGTGTCAACGTCATCTTTGAACAGATCACGCACACGGAACATGATTTCGAAGGCGGGGAAAACAGCAAAAAAATTCTGGTGCCGTCTGCCCGGGTATGGGAGCGCAGTGAATTGGCGCAGGAAATTTTCGAGCTACCGGACATTGCAACGCTGGAGTTTCAGCCCATCAGCAAACGTCATTTCTACAAACATGCCATCATCTGGTCGATTCTCTACTTATTCATTGCAACCGTGGCTGACATGACGGATGGGTTTAATCCAGTGATCATCGCAGCAATCTGGGTGCCGCACGTTTTCCTGATGTACATGCACTGGCTGCGGGCGGGATTGGTGCTGGTGGGTGACTACGTAGTTGTGCGTAGAGGAATTATCGGTATCGACTATATTGTCTTCCCGGCTTACAAATTACAGGCTGTGGATCACGTGCAGTCACTGCTGATGAAGCGCCGTAAGCTCACCAACATCGTCTTTCACACGGCTTCCAGAACAGCCAGAGTTGCCTATTTGCCAACTCAATTCGTGAAAGAGATACTCGACTACTGCGTGTACTCCGTGGAAGCCAATAGCCGATCATGGATGTGATAGTTCAGAGTAAGTCTTGGACACCCACCAATTCGGGCTAACGAATCCAGTTGAAATATTGGACACCTACAATTGGGAGCTAACGAAATCAATAAGTTAGCCAACTATTTTGTCTGTCCAATCTTAAGCTTCTGGGCAATCGGCCAGGCCGGTTGGCCCAAGCACTAAAGCGAGGCTTGTCTGGTAATCTCCGCTTCGACATCCCGCAGTCTGTCCTTACCGAAGTAGATCTCATCGCCTACGTAGAAAGTTGGCGAGCCAAAGGTGCCGCGTTCAACCGAGGCAGTGGTGTTGTCTATCAGTTCCTGTTTGATTTCGGGAAGCTGGGTGCCGGCGATAATCTCATCTGCTGGCAGCTCGGCGTCCTGTAATGCCTGGGCTATCACTTCCGCATCCGCCATATTTAGTCCCTGCTCCCACATGCATTGGTATATCGTGTCGATGTACTCTTTGTAGAAGCCGTGGTGCTTTGCGTAGATAGCCCCGCGCATGATGTGCAAGGTGTTCACCGGGAAGTGGGGATTCATCTGAAATTTGTCGATTCTATGTTGCTTGATAAATCGTTGTGTTTCCAGCGCGTTATATTCGGGCTTATTCTTAATGCCGGCAAACTGTTCCATAGGAGATTTGTTATTGGTGGTCTTGAATACACCACCTAAGAGAATCGGTATGTAGTCAAACTTCACACCAGTACGTGCCTCAATATCGGGGATTACCTGATGGCAGAAGTAGGTGTTGGGGCTGGCGAAATCGAAATGGAATTCTACTCTTACAGTCATATCATTACCTGATTAAAATTTTTCGGCGAAGGGCCGTAGATCCAACTCGTGTGTCCAGGCGTCGCGTTCTTGATTGTGCAGATACCAGTAGGCTTCACCCACCGATTTTGGATTCATGAGTGTGTTCTCCGGCAATTTTTCCGGGTCGATGCCGCGATCCTGGTAGCGATCACGTACAAATTGGGTGTTTACACCGGCATCGATTATCAGATGCGCCACGTGTATGCCCTCCGGTCCCAATTCACGCGCCAGGCTCTGGGCCAGGCCGCGTAGTGCAAACTTGGCGCTGGCAAAGGCTGCGTATCCACTGCCACCCCGCATGCTGGCGGTGGCACCGGTGAACAGGATTGATCCCCTGCCTCTTGGCACCATGTACTTGGCGGCTTCCCGGCCGGTCAGGAAGCCGGTCAGACAAGCCATCAACCACACCTTGTAGAAAACTCGGTGGGTTGTTTCCCGGATTGGAAAGTTAACATTGCCACCGGGATTGGAAATTACCACTTCCAACGGCCCTATATCTTTCTCGATGGTGGCGAAGCGCTCCTCGATCTGGGTTTCCTCCCTGGCATCCAGCGTGTAGGCATAGGCGTTGCCGCCGGCAGCGGTGATTTCCTTCACCAGTCCCTCAGATTTCTCGCCGTTGCGGCGTCCAAGACATACTGTATACCCGCCCTCGGCAAAGCGGCGTGCGATGGCGGCACCGATGTAATCACCTGCACCGACAACCAGACAAACTTTCTCAGACATAACTCCAGCCCCGGTGCCTGGCACCTGTGTTGTAGCGTGAGCGCGGCGGCGCCCGCGTGCTAATTTCTGACGTGTTTGGTGACCTTCCGATCACCGACTGATGCGCCCCAGATTACCCCATTGTCATCCACCGAGATGCCTTCCGGAAAGCTGGTACCGCCCTGCGGATTGGGATCGGGAATGAAGTCTGTCACTATGCCATCGAGGGTACCCACGTAAATTCCCCGGTGCCAACCCGGATTGTAACCGTATCCTCCCTCGATCTGGCGTGATTCTGAGTCGACGACATAGAGCATGTCATTGTGGATTCGCACACCACTGGGCCGGCCAAAATGCTCCCAGATGGCCAGCAATTCGCCTTCGGGAGAAAGTATCTGCAGGCGGTTGTTGGTACGGTCTCCGACGTAGATTCTACCCTGTGAGTCTACAGCCAGGGAGTGGGGGCATTCGAACTGCAGCGGACCTGTGCCCTTTTCACCCCAGGCTTCGATGAACTCGCCGTCCGCGGTGAGGTGCACGATGCGTCGATTCGATTCCGGATTAATGTGTCCGTCGGCGATATAGAGTGTGCCATCGGGTCCGATGGCCAGGTCCGAGGGCTCGTTAAACAGGTTGGGGCCGTCGCCGCGAATACCTGGCTGGCCCAGCTCAATCAGAATTTCACCCTGCTGATTGAACTTGAATATCTGATTGCCCTTCACGCCGTCTTCGACACCGGCGTCCACTACCCAGATATTGTCTTCATCATCGACGATGATGCCATGGGGGAAAACAAACATGCCGGCACCGAAGCTGGTGAGCGGTTCGCCTTCCGGGCTGAATTTGATGATGGGATCCACATCGGATCCAGAGCAGCTATTGGCGCCACAACGCTCAAAAACCCAGATGTTCCCGCCGGAATCGATATCCACGGCATTACCCGAACCCATGACGCGCCCGTCCGGCATATTGACCAGGTTTTCGAAGCTCGTGTAGTTATTGGGGATGTCCTGCAGCAACGTGTTCTGCTGGGCAAGACTCAGGTTGTTGATTAATCCACACAACAGGAACAGGACGATCTTGCTGCTATTTTTACTCAAGTAATCACCGTACATACTCCGATCCTCAAAGTGCTCGATGGGGAATCACTATACATACCACAGCGTGGGCGTGTAACAAAGTTAGAAAGTTACAGCGATCAGATTTGAAACAGCCGATTGATCTTGATCGCCCAGCCCCGATTGCGCAGTTCCATACCCCTGGGGTCTCCGAAGGGGTCGGTATCGCGGTCGTCGCTGTAGACGACGAACATTTCGCTGCCGGGAGCCCACTCCCAGCGGAAGCGGAAGTTGGTGCTGAAGGAGTCTTGCGTGGAGTTGTATTGCACCAGGCCACTGAAATACATGCGCGGAGAGATAGTATAAGTAACTCTTAATCTGCCGAGTTCGGTTCTGAAATCACCCTCGGGAAGCTCAATTCTGTTATAGGAGTAACTCGGCTCCACCGATAGCTGAGGGGAGAGCTCGATGCGCCCACCGCTGATTCCAATCGCCTTATTGGTGCCACTCCAGAAATCTCCGGCGCGCAATGACACCCTTCCGCTGAACCGCCTCTGGGTGCCCAGCCGATAGGCAAGCTGATAGCTCGTAAAGTCATAGTCACCGGGCTGCAGGAACACGTCGGGCGCTATCCGAAAAGGCCGACTCAGCATTTCGAATTCGTCGCTGATGGTGATGTTGAATTCATCGCCTCTTTCGAATTCGGTGGTAAAGCTCAGGTCGTGCTTGCGGGTTTCCAGTTCATCCTCGTCAGCCGACCAGTAGGATTCGGTGTTGGCCTGTAATACAAAGCGCCTGATATTTTCGCTGGATGCTATTCGAGGGCTGAATCGAACCGAACCGTCGTA
>DMJN01000077.1 GCA_003451715.1 Gammaproteobacteria bacterium
GTGGGTATGGGAATCGATGAAACCCGGCATCAGGGTCTTGCCCTGCAGGTCAACCACTGACGCGGGATTGTAGTTCTCCGTAATGCTAGCCGGACCTGTCTGAATGATGAGGCCGTCGTTTACAACTACTGTGTTGTGAATGGAAAAACTGTCGTCGACAGTTAACACCTTGCCATTGGTTAGAATCAGATCGACCTGAACCGGACTCGACGCGGTGTTCTGATCCTGTTCTTCCTGGCCGCAGCCAATAAGAGTAGCTGCTAAAAAGATAAAGGTAGCGGGTCTCACTATTCTAATCATTATCATATTCTCTTGTTGAAGTTCAGTTCTTAATCAATCCGGCTGACTGTACATGATCGAGTGTATCCTGTAACGCCAGCTTGAATTTGTCGAGCATCTCATCTATCTGAGTCTTATCGATGATAAGCGGAGGGCAGAATGCAATCGAATTGCCACCCACGGCGCGAATGAGCAGGCCATGATTCTGACAGGCCTGCTTGGCAAATGTGCCGACGCTGCCATCATCGAAACTCGCACCGGTGCGCTTGTTGGCTACCAGTTCCACGGCGGCGATCAATCCTTTGCCCCGGACTTCGCCCACCAGGGGGTGGTCTACCAGGGTGTTCAGCCGGGTCTGCAGATAGTCGCCCATTGTAGCGGCATGGCTGAACAGATTATCCCGTTCATAGATCTGCAGAGTCTTCAGTGCTGCCGCACAGGCCACGGGGTGGCCGGAATAGGTGTAACCATGGCCAAACACGCCAACCTGTGCGCTCGGCTCCACCATGGCCTGGTACATGAAATCGGGAATGATTGAGGCACTGATTGGAATGTAGGCCGACGACAGTTGTTTGGCCAGGCTCATTAGCTGCGGAGTGAATTCCATGGTGGTACACCCGAAGTCGTTGCCGGTACGACCGAATCCACAGATCACCTCATCGGTCCAGAGCAGAATATCGTGCTTGGTGAGCAGGTTCTGTACTTCGGGAAAATAGCCCTGCGGTGGCACGATGACACCGCTGGCACCACCGATGGGTTCGGCAATGAAAGCCGCGATNNTTCAGTGCTGCCGCACAGGCCACGGGATGGCCGGTGTAGGTGTAACCATGGCCAAACACGCCAACCTCTGCGCTCGGCTCCACCATGGCCTGGTACATGAAATCGGGGATGATTGAGGCACTGATTGGGATGTAGGCCGATGATAATTGTTTAGCCAGGCTCATTAGCTGCGGAGTGAATCCCATGGTGGTACACCCGAAGTCGTTACCGGTACGGCCGAATCCGCAGATCACTTCATCGCTCCAGAACAGAATGTCATGCTTGGTGAGCAGGTTCTGTACTTCGGGGAAATAGCCCTCCGGTGGCACGATGACACCGCTGGCACCACCGATGGGTTCGGCAATGAAAGCCGCGATAGTCTCTGGGCCTTCTTTCAGTATCAGGCGTTCGAGATTTTCGATGAGGCGATCGGTGAACTGACCCTCGGTTTCGCCTTCCTGTCTGCCACGATAATAGTGTGGTGAATCGGCGCGCAGGATTCCCAGAGCCTCCAGAGGTAGACTGAAGTGGGTATGCATGGCCGGCAACCCGGTCAGCGCCGCCGACGCCATGGTGACACCATGGTAGGAACGTTCCAGGGCAATAATTTTCTTCTTCTGTGGCTCGCCAGTTACGTTGAAGTAGTAGTGCAGCATTTTCATGTGAGAATCGTTCGCTTCGCTGCCGGAATTGGCAAAGAAGACCGTGCCGCTCTCGACTGGCACCATGCCGGTCAACTTGTCCGCCAGGTCCATGACTACCTGATGAGTGCGGCCACCAAACAAATGGGAATAGGAGAGCGTCTTCAGCTGGCTGTCGATGGCATCGATCAGTTCTTCATTGCCATAGCCCAGTGAGGCACACCAGAGTCCAGCCAGTCCTTCCAGATATTGCTTGCCATCGGCATCATAGACATAGATGCCTTCGCCGCGCACGATATTGAGTTCTTCCACATGCCTGAGATTGGTGGTTGGGTAGATTATGGAATTCATGACAGCGTGTTACTCGCGTGCCTTTAACCACCATTGCATCGTAGACGTTACTAATTCTGCTGCGTCCTGTTGTACAAAATGATTAGCGGTGGGGGCGGCAACGATGGTGGTGTCGGCATCGTTCCAGTCCCAGGTGTTGTTCAGCCCATTCGAATGCAATGCGGTGTCCTGTAAGCCATGGAAAACCAGCAGGGGAACATTGAGTTGGGGTGCCGCTGGTGGTGCCGAAGCGCTGGCATCACCACGTGGGTAATTCTGCTTGTAGTAAGCCAGCATGGCATCGAAGCTGGATTGAGCAAAGGCTTCTGCATAGCGCTGACGAGCTACTGGATCGGCTACCCAGAAAGAGAGGGTCTCGGCAGTCATGGGTCCACCGAACAGGATATCCGGATCGGAGGGTGAGCCTTCTATAAAGGTGCGTGCATAGCCGCTATTTTGCTGTTGCTCGGTGTTGGTGGCGAGTTCCCTGGCTATACCATTGGGATGGGGCAGGTTCAGGATTATCAATTTGTCGACCATCTGCGGGACATTGAAAGCAAATTGCCAGGCAACACTACCACCCCAATCATGACCGACGATGGTGGCTTTTTCTTCACCCAGGTGACTAATCACTGCAGCAACATCCGATACCAGATATTGCATGTTATAGTTGCTATTGCCTTCGGGTTGACCGCTCTGGTTGTAACCACGCTGATCGATTGCGACGACCTTGAAATCGTCTTTCAAGCCTTCCATCTGATGGCGCCAGCTATACCAGAAATCAGGAAAGCCATGGATCATTACTAACAGTGGCCCTTCGCCAATAGTCGCATAGTGGATCTTCACGCCATTGCTGTCCGCATAGCCGTGTTCGACTTCGTCCCAGATATCCGCGTAAGCAGCATTGCCGAACAGCAGTGATACAGAGAGTGCAAAAACACTTAAAACAGAAAATTTTCCCATAGCAAAATACTCGATTTGGAATGTATAGAAGCGAGCGGGGCGAGATCAGGCTGATATGCTTGTGATAAATCTCGCGCTACCCGACATTGAGTTCCAGATTAAAGCAGATTTGCTATAAAATGTTTAACGAATTGAGTACCGTTGGAGTAATTTCGCAATGATCAGACAGCGACACAATGACCACGAGTCGTTTCGAGCTGGCTTGACATAAATCATCGGATCCGCTCAATATTCTGTAAGAATAGTGCAGGTTCCGGCCCAAGGATCAATAACATGATGTTAAAAAAATTCATTCTATTCATGAGCTTATCGCTTCTTTTGGTGGCTCAGCCCGCGAGCTTGCAGGATGATGACCCGGCTCAGCCATTGCTGACAGTCAGACAGATCATGGATGCGATAGTTACACCGATGACCACCACAATCTGGGGAGCCTATCAATTACAGACAGATGCCGAGTGGCTCGAAATCGAGCATGCGGCCCTGGCGGTAATTGCTGCTGGTAACCTGATGGCCAGTGGCGGGGCCGGTGATGGCGAGCAGACGGTAGCGAACGAGGCAGACTGGCAGACTTATAATAATCAGATGATTTCAGCAGCAAGAGCGGTGATAACCGCAGTTGAGCAAAAAGACGAAGAGGCATTATTTGCCGCGGGGAATGACGCGCTTTATCCTCCCTGCGAATCCTGTCATCAACAGTACCAGCAACAATAACGCTGAAGCTCTCAAACAATAACCAGGGCGGGCAATCTCTCGATGAACCAAAAGGTAGCAATTCCACCGAGACCATAGGCCAGCCCTTTTTGAAAACTTAAAAACAAGTGTGCCAGGTATCTGTTGAACACAATGTTCAGCGCGATCAAGGCGACAATAAAGGCGACTTGCCCTGCTTCTACACCGAGATTAAAAAATAACAGGGCGAGTGGGATGTCGGCATTACTCAAGCCGAGTTCACCGAGCGCACCGGCAAACCCAAATCCGTGAAACAATCCGAACACGAAGGCGACTATCCAGGGTCTGGAATGCACCAGGGTCTTTTGACCTCGTTGCCCCATGACAATTTCTCTGGCGAGGAACAGGATCGAAAGGGCGATTAGCACTTCGATAGGAGCATTAGGCACTGGAAAGATTCCCAGAACTGCAAAGCCCAGGGTGATGCTGTGTGCTACAGTGAATGCGGTAATGGTCTGAATCAGTTTCCAGAATCCCTGCAGTAACAGGAGTAATCCCAGCACGAAGAGCAGGTGATCAATCCCAAACAGAATATGCTCTGCACCTAACTCCAGATAGCGCAGCGCCAGTCCACCGAGGGATGCCGCGCCGGCTTTCAGTTCATTCATCGGTACCTGAACGAATGCACCGTCACCGGGGAAATAACCTGAAACGTCACTCCCGTCACTCCAGCGTGCAACGACGACGACGCCCTGGAATGACCAGGGAAAGCTGAGCACGTCATCAACATTCAAAGATGGATTGCATTGGAATCGATAACTGAACCGGCCCGGTGCCAGACCTTCACAGCGCTGGGGAAGAATTCGCTCAATATTAAACAACGGCGGCACCTGTTGGTCCACGATCGAGAGGCTGTACTGATTCTCTGTGAGCTCATCCATGAATACCCGTGCCACACCGGTGACATCGATATCATGTGCGTAGCTGGTACTGCTTACCAGGTAGCTGAAGATGAATAAGAGTAGGAAAATAGGCCGAAATTTCACGGTAGCAAGCTCATTCCTGTTCGGCGTCCGTGATGATGATGGTGTACTCATCCCAGAGATTATCAACCTGTACCTGCAGGCGTGCCTCTTCTTCTTCGGCGATCCAGTCAAGTCGAACCAGGTCGGTGATCTCCTCAAGGGCCGGCAGGTGAGCCTCGACTCGGGAAGTGATTCGCAACCAGTGTTGGCCCCGATTGCTGGTGAAGGGACCGCTCCACTCACCGGTCTCTGCGGCGAACACCGTATCGGCAAAGGCCGGATCGAAAATATTGGCAAGATCTAGTCGATTAACATTAGGTAGTGGCGCCTGATTGCCGTCTTCCAGCTCCAGTAACTGCTGAGGCTCGGCGCCAGCTTCCAGCAGACTGGCCAGCTGGTCCGTCAATGCCTCGCGGCTGTCGAACACCAGTTCATCGACGGATACCGTTGCCAGGGATCGGTAGCGGGTCATGTTCGCATTGTAATAATCATTCAACTCATCTGCGCTGGGCTGGATAATGTCACCACTTAGAACATGTCGCATTTTCTGCGCGAGCATGTCGTGAATGCGGGCATCGTTATCCAGACCCATGGCCATCGCTTCTCGCACCAGAATCTGTTCTTCGACGTACAGTGAGGTAATCAATT
>DMJN01000273.1:0-882 GCA_003451715.1 Gammaproteobacteria bacterium
CCATATGTTCTGACGGGATACACCTGCTAGCTTTTTCTGTGGATAATTGGAATGAAAATAGGAAGGATCGAGGTCAAGAAATTGAATATTTGCTCAGTATGCAGGAAGAGTTTTTATATAACCTTTCTACTTTAAATGCCGCCATCACCCTAAACGAGATGCATGAAAAAGAATCTTTTTCATTAATTCAGTTTGCCGGCCCAGATAGTGAAGAATTAACTGAGCAAGACTTCCTGTCGATATTTGTACCTGTAATTATGGCTGAGATGAAATACCGCCCAAGAGATGGAGTGATTTCAGAGATTCTTAATTCGGGAAAACTCGAAATATTTGATCAAAAAATAAGAACTAAAATCTCCTCATGGAAAGGGGAATTGGCGCGAGTGCAATTTCAAGAAGATGTTGAACACGCTAGATATCGAGAACAATTACTGGATCTATATGCCGAACAAGGTAATTTGAGAGAGCTCACTAATTCTCTTTCTTCCATTGATTTGCAAACGTCGAAGTTCACAAATGTTTTAGGTAAGGATTTGTTGCAGTCGGTAAAATTCGAAAATTTGTTGGTGGGTTTTTATAACACATCAGTTTTTATGACTAGCGGTTATTATTCTCCCTTAAAAGATAGCATTGAAGAATCCCTTTCTTTGATCGATCAACGGCTAGCCATACTTCAGTAGTTCTCTTGCTCGTTTAAAGCGGATAATCTGGATGATAACCAAGACAGTGAAACACAACTAATTTCCACCCAGAACTCTCTAAAAATCTAAAGCCTCTAGAATATATAGATAGGGGGTGGCTATGGCCTCCTGCCTACCCCTATTTTTGCTACATTTTATGCTACACTTTGGGTGTTTTAGGCGGTTCTGTCACCGCTGTAGG
>DMJN01000273.1:1192-3306 GCA_003451715.1 Gammaproteobacteria bacterium
GCGGTTCTGTCACCGCTGTAGGTCAGAGAATACGGGGCTTAGAAGATGGAGGAAGATCCTGCCTCTTCCGCCAAAATCCTATAAGATTCAGGCAAACTTGGGCTTAGACTCCAATCACTTTTCCTTGCGGTCCTAACAATGAAGAACAATGTCGGTCTCCTTCTCAGTAAGCGAGCAATCATAAATCCTGACCGAGAAGCCTATGTCGATAGTAAATCGGGGCTTCGGCTTAGCTTTGAGGAATTGAATGTGCGCTGTAATAGACTCGCACACTCCCTGGTTCAATCGGGAGTCCAACCTGGAGATAGAGTTGCGCTGGCACTAATGAACAGTGCTGAATTCCTCGAAGCTTATTTCGCTGTCGCCAAAATTGGCGGAGTACTGGTGCCACTGAACTGGCGCCTGATCGCTGACGAGTTGGAGTTTATTCTTAAAGACAGTGGATCCAAAACGCTCATCTTCAATTCTGAATTTGTGGAGATGGTGACTGAGCTGCATAGCAGAGGTGCTAAGACAGATGTTGAAACCTGGATACAGGTAGTGGCTGAGAACGTCTGTGGTGAATTTGCACATGATTACGAAAGCTATTGCGGATCAGGAAGTGAATCTGAACCAACTATCGGGGCTACCGATGACGAATTGCTGTACATCATGTACACCTCTGGCACTACAGGCTTGCCAAAAGGTGTAGTGCATTCTCATAACACATCTCTGTGGTCATTATTTACTTTTGGCGCCTCCTGCGATTTAAGAGATGCAGATCGATACCTGGTTGCTCTGCCATTGTTTCATGTGGGATCTCTGATTCCGGTAACACTCAATATTTATCGGGGTGTAACCAGCATCATGATGAGAGAGTTCGATCCAGCCCGTGCGTGGGAGTTGATACAGGAAGAGAAAGTGACCTGCTCATTGCTGGTTCCGGCCATGCTGAACTTCATGCTTCAGGTGAAGGACATTCCACAATACGACTATTCCTCTCTGCGCTGGGTCCAGAGTGGAGCAGCACCGTTACCGGTAAATCTTATTCAGCAATACGCGGAATTGAACATCGAAGTGCATCAGATTTATGGTTTAACGGAAACCTGTGGCCCGGCCTGTGTGATCAGTGCAGAAAGCGCATTGAAGAAGATCGGTTCAACAGGGCGGCCCTTCTTTCACACGGAAGCGCGAGTTGTAAACACCGCTGGGGATGATTGTGTCCCTGGCGAGCAGGGCGAAGTCTGGATTCGCGGTAAACATGTCATGCTGGAGTATTGGAATCGTCCAGAGGCAACAGCGGAGACGATTACGGCAGATGGCTGGTTACGCACTGGTGATGTCGCCTGTGTGGATGAGGAAGGTTTTATCTATATTCAGGACCGCATCAAGGACATGATCATATCCGGAGGCGAGAATGTGTATCCGGCTGAGATCGAAAACGTGATTCTGGCTCATGCTGGAGTAACCGAAGTTGCAGTGATCGGGCAGCCCAGCGACATATGGGGTGAGTCACCCTTTGCGGTTGTCGTTAGGAATGAAGACAGTCTGACCGAAGCGGATATTGTTAATCATTGCGATGGTAAATTAGCACGCTTCAAATTGCCGAAGGGTGTGACATTCATCGACGCTATACCGCGCAATGCCAACGGCAAAGTACTGAAAAAAGACCTGCGGAAACAGTTTCCTGGTCCTGCGACTGACTGAGTGATGCTGTACTAACTCAGTACAGCCTGAAAGATAAAAAAGAAAATGATGGACAGTACGGCACCGAAGGGCAGTGTCACAATCCAGGAAATAAAGATCTTTCCAACGACGGTGAGGTTGATAGCACCAATACCTCGAGCAATACCAACACCCAAGACTGCGCCAACTAGTGTGTGTGTCGTAGATACTGGAATACCAGTACCAGATGCAATAACTACAGTGGTAGCTGCCGCCAACTCTGCAGCGAAACCGCGGCTAGGTGTCAATTCAGTAATGTTTCGTCCAATAGTGGCAATCACCCGATAACCCCATGTTGCCAGTCCGGCGACAATACCAGCGGCTCCCAATAATAGAATCCACATGGGCAGCGCTGACTGCTCTGCAAATACTCCGCCGCTCTGTATGACACTATTAATTGCCGCCAGCGG
>DMJN01000191.1 GCA_003451715.1 Gammaproteobacteria bacterium
CACCCGGATAAGTTGATCAGGGAAGACCTCAGTGAAGAATCTCTGCGGCTAGCCCAGGAAAAATCGATGGCCATCCGTAATGCCTATGAAACGCTGTGTGGTTATCGCAAAGCACATTAAAGCTGTACCGCACTGATCGGGGACACCCATAACTTAATAACTTAACATCGATTTTGTTGGACTAACTAGATATCATGTTTCACTTACTCGAATAGCATGTATTGATGTTAAGTTATTAAGTTATGAGTGTCCCCATTAAAGACTACCTTATCGCTCCATCCATACTCTCCGCCGACTTTGCCAGGCTTGGTGAAGAGGTCAATGCGGTGTTCGACGCCGGTGCCGACCTCATTCACTTCGATGTTATGGATAACCACTACGTGCCTAATTTGACCATCGGTCCACTGGTCTGTGAAGCCCTACGAAAGCACAAGATCACGGCAGCGATCGATGTGCACCTCATGGTTAGCCCGGTAGATCAGCTGATTCTCGATTTTGCTAAAGCCGGTGCCAGTTATATCAGTTTCCATCCCGAAGCGACGGCCCATGTGGATCGCTCATTGCAGCTGGTCAGGGATCAGGGCTGCAAGGCGGGCCTGGTGTTCAATCCGGGCAGCCCTATCGACTGCCTGGAATATCTTCTGGACAAGATCGACGTCATTTCACTGATGTCAGTGAATCCCGGCTTCGGTGGTCAGAAATTTATTCCGTCTACACTCAAGAAGCTGCAGCAGGTGCGCAAACTCATCGATGACAGTGGTCACCCGATTCGACTGGAAGTCGATGGTGGTGTAGAAGTGAAGAACATTGCTTCGATTGCCGACGCCGGCGCCGATATGTTTGTGGCCGGTTCGGCAATCTTCAACAGCAAGGACTACTCTGCAACTATTACAGCAATGCGAGCCGAGTTGGGTCAGAATCCCAACCAGCGTGATTGAACATGCTGCCCTAGCAGAATCTACCATGAATCGACAGCAGTTCCAGGAACTCGCCGGGCAAGGATACAACCGAATCCCGATCGTTCGTGAAGTGCTTGCCGATACTGAAACACCCTTAAGCACCTATCTCAAACTCGGCAGGGGTCTGCATAGCTATTTCTTTGAATCTGTGCAGGGCGGAGAGAAGTGGGGTCGCTATTCCATCATCGGGCTGCCCTGTGACACGGTAATCCGGGTTCGTGCCAACCAGGTCACAGTGGAAAAACAGGGGCAGGTGATAGAGGAATCCGAGATCGATGATCCCTTCATTTTTATCAGGGAATATCAGGCGCGATTCAAGGTGGCAGATGCCCCGGACAGCCAGCGATTTAGCGGCGGTTTGGTTGGATACTTCAGTTACGACGCCGTTAGATATGTGGAGACCAGCATCGGCCCATCCTGCGGAGTCGATGCGATTCAGACGCCAGACATTCTGTTGATGTTATCCGAAGAAGTGATTGTCTTCGATAATTTGCGCGGCACCATTTCATTTGTGATTAACGTCGATCCCACCCAGTCAGGTGCGTACGACGGCGCCCAGCAGCGACTGGACAAACTACAGGAGGAGCTCAATGGACCCGCTCCACTGCCTGAATTAGATTCTGGAAATCCCATAACAGAAGAAGGCTTTCGCCACCACTTCAACCAGGCACAATATGAACAGGCAGTTAAGCGCATAAAGGAATACATCATTGCCGGCGATGTGATGCAAGTGGTGTTGGCCCAGCGCATGTCAGTGGATTTCGAGGGCGATCCTCTGAACATTTACCGTGCACTGCGTTATCTGAACCCTTCGCCCTACATGGTGTTCTTCGATCTTGGTGATCATCATGTGGTGAGTGCCTCGCCGGAAATTCTGGCACGAGTGGAATCTGGCAAGATCACGGTGCGCCCGCTGGCGGGTACCAGAAAGCGCGGCGCAACCGAGGCTGAAGATCAGGCACTGGAGAAGGAATTGCTGGCCGATGCCAAGGAGCTAGCCGAGCATCTCATGCTGATCGACTTGTCTCGCAACGATTCAGGCCGTGTATCCAAAATCGGATCGGTTTCTGTCACCAGGAAGATGTTCGTCGAGCGGTATTCCCATGTCATGCACATTGCCTCGATAGTGGAGAGTGAGATTCGGGATGACAGGACGGCGCTGGATGTTCTCAAGTCGACGCTGCCAGTGGGAACGCTGAGCGGGGCTCCCAAGGTGAGGGCGATAGAGATTATCGATGAGCTGGAACCGGAGAAGCGGGGTATCTACGGCGGCGCCATGGGCTACCTGAGCTGGAATGACAACATGGATATGGCCATTGCGATCCGCACCGCTGTGATCAAAAACCAGACGCTTTATGTCCAGGCGGGCGCTGGTATAGTGGCCGATTCCCAGCCCGAGATGGAATGGGAAGAAACCCAGAACAAGGCCAGGGCGATCGTCAGAGCTGTGCAAATGGCACAAAAGTCTCTATCTGTGGAATAGTCGGAGTATCAATCCTTGTTGTTAATGATCGACAATTACGATTCCTTTACCTATAACGTCGTGCAGTACCTCGGTGAGCTGGGCGCCGAGGTCGAGGTGTACCGAAATGATGCAGTGACTATCGAGGCGATCGAAGCCATGGCGCCGGCACAGATTGTCATCTCTCCAGGGCCGTGCACACCCAATGAAGCTGGCATCTCCACCGAAGTCATCAGCCATTTCGCGGGTAAACTGCCTATGCTGGGCATCTGCCTGGGTCACCAGAGCATCGGCCAGGTATTCGGTGGCGAGATCGTGCCTGCCGGCAAGGTCATGCATGGCAAGCTTTCGGAGATTCACCACACCGGCCAGGGTGTGTTCAGACAGCTTGGCAATCCGTTTACGGCCACGCGTTATCATTCACTGGTGATCGATTCCGGCTCTATACCGGATTGTCTGGAAGTAACGGCCTGGACGGAAGACGCTGAGGGTAATCGGGAGGAGATCATGGCAGTGCGCCACAAAGAGTTGCCCATAGAGGGTGTGCAGTTTCATCCGGAATCGATATTGAGTGAGCACGGTCACCAGTTATTAAAGAATTTTTTAGAAGCTACAGCCTAAGGAACCGGAATATCACAGAGAATCGCCATGGATATTAGAGAAGCCATTAAGTGTGTAACCAACAGGCAGGATCTGAACAAAGACCAGATGATAGCCGTTATGCACGACATCATGTCAGGGCAGACTACTGACGCACAAAATGCTGCTTTTCTGGTGGGTCTGCAGATGAAGGGAGTCAAAGCCTCCGAGATTCTTGGAGGCGCGACCGTAATGCGGGAATTGGCCAGCTCGGTAGATGTGTCATCAAGCACTCATCTGGTGGATACCTGTGGAACTGGTGGGACGGGATCCAACAAATTCAATGTTTCAACTGCTTCGGCTTTCGTCGCCGCCGCCGCCGGTGCCAGGGTTGCCAAGCACGGTAACCGGGGAGCCACCAGCAAAAGTGGCAGTGCCGATGTATTGGAAGCTGCCGGTGTGAAGCTGGGATTGAACCCCGAACGGGTCGCCCAGGCCATAGAACAGGTGGGTGTAGGTTTCATGTTTGCTCCTGCCCATCACAGCGCCATGAAACACGTCATTACCGCCCGTAAGGAAATCGGTGTAAGGACCGTGTTTAACCTGCTGGGACCACTAACCAACCCTGCCTCCGCGCCGAATCAGCTCATGGGGGTATTCGACCCTGACTGGATCGCCGTGTTGTTGGAGGTGCTCAAAGACCTCGGCAGTAATCATGTCATGATTGTGGCTGCCGACGACGGGTTGGACGAGATAAGCATTGCCTCCGCCACCCGGGTGGGCGAACTGAAAGAGGGTGAGATTTCAATCCGCTCCATTGCTCCGTCTGATTTTGGAATCGAGCAGTATTCTGATTACTCCATGCTACAGATTGCCGATGCGCAAGAGAGCCTTGACATGCTCAAACAGGCGCTTACAGGAGAGCATCGAGCGGCAGCCGATATCGTTGCCCTGAACGCTGGTGCGGCGATCTATGTCGCTAACCTTAGCGATGAGCTCGCAGCAGGAATCGACAAGGCCCGGGAAATCATCGACAGCGGAGCCGCCCTGGATAAGCTTGAGGAACTCGTGCAATTCACCCAGGCGGTAGATGGTTAGGCGTTGTGGCCAGAGCGACTATTCTCGAAGATATTCTCGCGCATAAGCGATCGGAGATCAGCTTAGCTAAATCCAAGGTATCGCTTGCCGAGCTGGAATCTCGCATAGTTGGGGACAACCCCGCGAGGGGATTTGCTAATGCGATTCGCCAGCGCGTAAGTCAGCGACAACCGGCAGTCATAGCCGAGATCAAGAAGGCGTCTCCATCCAAGGGTTTGATTAGAGCCGATTTCGATCCTGTCGCTCATGCCCGGGATTATGCAGCCAATGGCGCCACCTGTCTTTCTATTCTAACCGATCAGAAATTCTTTCAAGGTTGTAATGACTATTTGCAACAGGCTCGAGCCGCCTGCCAGTTACCGGTAATCCGCAAGGATTTCATGATCGATCCTTACCAGATTGCAGAGTCGAAGGCTCTCGGTGCGGACTGTATCCTGTTGATTGTTGCGGCCTTAGAGCAATCCCAGCTGCTTGAACTCAGCGCCTATGCTGGTGAACTTTCAATAGATGTACTGGTAGAGGTCCACGACCGGCAAGAACTGGAGCGTGCGCTGGAACTGGATACAGAGCTGTTGGGGATCAATAATCGCAACCTGCATACTTTCGAGACGGATCTGAATACGACCCTCGATCTGGCACAGCGGGTGCCCGCTGGTAAGCTGATCATCACCGAGAGTGGCATCGATACAGCCGAAGGCGTTGCTTCCATGATGAGCCATGGAATTTACGGGTTTCTTATTGGTGAATCATTTATGAAAGCAGATGAGCCTGGTGCAAAACTGCAGCAGCTGTTTTACTCCCCTGGTTGAGACCAATCCGACAGGCACATTCTGCCCTGTATCTTGCTGGGATGGTCAAAGCCGTGCCCGGCCGGCGGGTTGAAAAGCACCGGCCTGAAGTTTTAAGCTGGGGGAAATATAGCTGTTCTAGCGTGTTCCGTGGACGACGATAGTCTTTCCTGAGACACTGATCAACTCCTGCTCTTCCAGCGTCTTCAGTACACGTCCCGCCATTTCCCGTGAACAATTCACGATGCAGCCAATTTCCTGGCGGGTTATTTTGATCTGCATACCATCGGGATGAGTCATCGCATCCGGCTCCTTGCTCAGTTCGATCAGGGTGCGAGCGATTCGCCCCGTGACATCATAGAAAGCCAGGTCGCCGACTTTTCGAGTCGTGTTTCGCAGGCGGTGGGCCATCTGTTGACCTATGGTAAACACAATCTCCGGATGCGAGCGAATATAGGAATTGAAATTGGTATAACTGATTTCGGCAATCTCACAGGGAGTCCTGGCACGGCACCAGGCGCTGCGTTCTTCAGCTTACTCAAACAGTCCCATCTCACCAAAGAAATCTCCCGGGTTGAGATAGGCGATAATTACTTCCTTGCCATCATCGTCTTCCAGTACTACAGATACAGAACCCTTGATGATGTAATAGAGGGTATCGCACTTATCGCCTTCGTAGATGATAGTTGATCGGTTTGGATATCGTTTCCGATGGCAATGGGATAGGAAGTTATCCAAATCCTCGATGTGTGGCGTTATAGCCATTAATGCCATGGGCGAAGCTCCTGCTGATTATTAGACACAATCACGCTCAATAAATTGAAGATATATCACATTTTTCATGCAAATGTGAGCTATTGATTATATTTAGCGGGCGATTCGCCAGCATCATTAATGGCTGATAGCATGAACCTGGTCTTTGTGCCTCACGCCTTAATCCTCACCAAGGGGTAGTCACTCTGGATAGATTGGGTAAATAGTGCAAGCCAGGGAATCATGATAATCTTGCGCGCTTCCACTTAGTCTGTCTGAGCTGGTGGGCGAACACCCAATAGTCAATGGGTTACAGGCAACCAATCGGGTGAGGTCACTTATGAGTGCACGAATTAAATGGGTTGAGAATGTAATGTTTGTCGCTGAGTCTGGCAGCGGACATGGCATTGTTCTGGACGGGGTGCCGGAGAGTGGTGGTAAGAACATGGGAATGCGACCTATGGAGCTGATGGCCCTGAGTGTGGGCAGCTGCTCATCCTATGATGTCGTGACCATTCTGAAGAAAGCCCGTCAACAAATCACCAGCTGTGAGGCAGAAGTTACTGCCCAACGCGTTGATGCGACACCCGCCGTTTTCGAATCCATACATCTGCATTTTAAGGTAGCGGGTGTCGAGCTGAGTGAGAAACAGATTGAGCGAGCCATTGAATTATCGGCTGATAAATATTGTTCGGCATCGATCATGTTGAAAAACGCCGGCGTGAAGGTAACCCACGACTTTGAGATAGTCGCCCAGCAATAAGCGTCGACAACAATCCAGGGGGCTCAGATCTGGTAAGTGGTTTTCTTCATGACCTGCGACATGGAGGTCATGGCAAGGCGGACGGCAAGCGGTAGTTCTGCTCCGCCCGCCTGCCTGGCTGTTTCGCCGTGCTGCTTTTCATCGACAATCATCTGCTCGAGTATCGCCTTGCTCTTTTCATCCTGTTCCGGAAGTTTCTGCAGATGATCTTCGAGGTGGTCACAGACTTGCTGTTCGGTTTCCGCAACGAATCCAAGACTCCATTTATCCCCCGCCAACCCGGCCGTCGCACCCACACCGAAAGACAATGCATACCAGAGGGGATTGAGAATGCTGGGCTGGCTGCCAAGTTCGCCCAGTCGCTGATCACACCAGGCCAGATGATCGGATTCTTCTGCGGCGGCATGTTCCATCGCCGCGCGGACTTCGCCTAATTTAGCTGTCATCGCCTGTCCCTGGTAAAGGGCCTGGGCACAGACTTCGCCAGTGTGGTTGATGCGCATGAGCCCAGCGGCATGGCGCTTCTCGGAGCTGCTTAATTCGCTGTCATCAATCTCCCGGGCAGGTGATTTCCGCCCTGACTGGCCAGCTCCAGGCACACAGCTGCGTAGTGCCTGATCGAACTGGATCAGCAGCTTGTCGAGTGTCGAGAGACTGGGTCGGCTGGATGAGTGATCGGACATTCAGCCATTCTCGCGCGCTATGGCCCGATAGGCAATGTCGTTTCGAAAATAGACATTATTCCAGTTGATGCTATTTACCAGTGCGTAGGCAGCGGCCTGTGCTTCGGAAACGCTATCTCCCAATGCTGTTGCACACAGTACTCGCCCACCATTGGTAACAATATCGCCGTCTCTTTCGGCCGTTCCC
Organism: Gammaproteobacteria bacterium; assembly: GCA_003451715.1. Taxonomy (GTDB): domain Bacteria; phylum Pseudomonadota; class Gammaproteobacteria; order Pseudomonadales; family Pseudohongiellaceae; genus UBA9145. The sequence continues at coordinate 7,273 of DMJN01000191.1, forward strand.
GCATGAAATACTTTCTGATGGTCGCCCTGGGGTGTATCCAAGCCGTCAATTACATCACCTTTGTTGTAGGTTCCTGGGTAGCCTCCGGACGCCAGTACTACACCGACGGCACATCGGGAATCCCAGTCTGTCGCCTGCTGATCAAGCTTCTGGTTTATGGCAGCGACACAATGTTCTGCCAGGTCCGACCTCAGACGCAGCATGATCGGTTGCGCTTCCGGATCGCCAAACCGGCAGTTGAACTCGACAACGGCAACCCCTCCAGACGGCGATACCATTAATCCGGCATACAGGAAACCTGTATAGTCGTTGCCATCTTCTGCCATACCTCTGACGGTGGGTAGGATCACCTGGTCCATGATTCGCTGATACACTTCATCGGTAACTACCGGTGCCGGTGAGTAGGCACCCATGCCTCCGGTATTGGGACCCTTATCGCCATCATCCCTGGCCTTGTGATCCTGCGAAGTCGCCATGGGCAGTACATTGCTGCCATCTACCATAGCAATGAAACTGGCTTCTTCCCCTTCAAGGAACTCCTCGATCACGACCCGGTGTCCGGCTTCCCCAAATTTATTGCCAGACAGCATGTCCTCAAGTGTCTGGATCGCTTCATCTTCATTCAGTGCCACGATCACGCCTTTCCCGGCCACCAGACCGTCGGCTTTGATGACTATTGGCGTTCCGTTTTCGCGAATGTAAGCAAGCGCCGGATCGAGATTGGTAAAAGTCTGGTAAGCGGCGGTGGGAATGCCATGCTTGTGCAGGAAGTCTTTTGTGAATGCTTTTGACCCTTCCAGTTGTGCAGCCCCAGCGGAGGGACCAAAGCAGGGCAACTCTCTTTCCTGAAAGTAATCAACTATTCCGCCCACTAAAGGGGCCTCAGGTCCCACAATAGTAAGCTCGATTTTGTTTGAGTCGGCAAAGTCCGCCAGGGTGGCAAAATCCATCACATCGATTGCAATGTTCTCAAGCTTTTTTTCGTGTGCGGTTCCCGTGTTGCCTGGAGCAACGAATACCTTTTCAACCGAATCGGATTGAGCACATTTCCAGGCGAGAGCGTGTTCACGACCACCGGATCCTATTACCAATACTTTCATAGTCTTGCCCAGAAGGTC
>DMJN01000045.1 GCA_003451715.1 Gammaproteobacteria bacterium
CTTATTGTGGGTGAGAGTGGATATCCCACACTAAGTTTATTCCGGTAATACATGGGGACAGCGAGTGTTTCGCGGCATTAATACCATCAACCTGGATGCGAAGGGGCGAATGGCCATGCCCGCCCGTTACCGCGAGCAGCTGCTCAAGCATTGCTCGGGGCATCTGGTTGTCACTATCGATACCAACCATCGTTGCCTGCTCCTGTATCCCCTCGCCGAGTGGGAACAAATCGAACGTCAAATCGAATCTCTCTCCAGCTTCGATCTCATGTCACAGCGGGTTAAACACCTGCTGATCGGCCATGCTAACGACTTGGAGTTAGACAGCAGCGGACGAATTTTGTTACCCCAGGAATTAAGACTTTATGCCGAACTGGAGAAACACGTCTGCCTGATAGGTCAGGGCAAGAAGCTCGAGATCTGGAGTCAGGATAGCTGGAAGCAACAGCGAGACCATTGGTTATCCGAATCTTCAACGGAAGGAGAGTTACCCGAAAAACTAAGATCATTAGCGCTTTAAGGTGAGCTGAAAAATGCTTGGAAAATCGTTTCACGAATCAGTCCTTAGAAAGGAAGCAGTGTCGGCCCTGGCTGTAAAGCCTGACGGTATCTATATAGATGCAACATTTGGGCGCGGTGGGCACAGCAGGGCGATTCTCGAACAACTCGGATCAACGGGGAGGTTGATTGCCATTGACCGGGATCCGGATGCAATTGAGGAGGCATTCAAATTACAGCGACAAGATTCCAGGCTAGAGGTGGCACATGCAACATTTAGTCAACTCGAAGATCTGGTGGAGTCGAAAGATATCCATGAGCAAGTGGATGGTATCTTGTTCGATCTTGGTGTTTCATCTCCTCAACTCGATACGGCCGAGAGAGGATTCAGCTTTATGCGTGACGGGCCATTGGATATGCGCATGAATCCAACTAAGGGATTTAGTGCTGCCATGTGGCTGAACTATGCCAAGGAAAATGACATTGCCGATGTGTTGTACAAATTTGGAGAAGAGCGACATTCCAGGCGTATAGCAAGGAGCATAGTTGCAACCCGAGAAACAAGACTCATCCTGACAACTAGCCAACTCGCAGAAATTGCGAAACAGGCGAATCCCAGCTGGGAGAAGGACAAGCATCCTGCTACGAGAACCTTCCAAGCCGTTCGAATTTATATCAACAAAGAATTCGACGAAATCGAGCATGGATTGACAAGCTCGCTGTCATTCCTTAGAAAAAGTGGTCGACAGGTAGTGATCAGTTTCCATTCATTGGAAGACAGAATAGTCAAGAAATTTATAGCCATGCAGACTAAAGGGGATAATTTTCCAAGAGATCTTCCGGTGACGTCAACGATGTTAAATCCGCGTCTGAAACCGGTTTGCAAACGCATCAAAGCATCGACAGATGAAATAGAAAACAATCCGCGCGCAAGAAGCGCCGTAATGAGAGTTGCAGAAAAAATTGCCTAGGATCCCTTGGTTCTGGCGAAACCCATAGGAAACCATGCGAGTGACAACCCGAACCAATAGAAAGCAACTTGATGTAACGCCCAAGCGCGAGTCCATTTTTCGTTGGGCTGGCATCTTTCGACCAGCGAGTCTCGGCCTGGCGGTGCTGTTTGCTTTGGTGCTCTCCTCTGGGCTTTCCGTTGTCTATACAACTCATGAAAATCGATTTGCGTTTAACGAACTGCAGGAACTGAAAGATCAGGCTAATCAGCTGCAAACCGAGTGGGGCCAACTACTGATTGAACAGAGCACTTTTGGAGTGGAGGGCCGTATCGAACAAAAGGCGGTAGAACAGTTGCAGATGCAAGTACCCGAACTGTCCAAAATCGTTATGGTGAATCATGACCGATAGCAGAGCATCGCGCTTCTTACCGCAATGGCGATTGTATCTGGTGTTGTTCGCCATGCTGTTGTGTGTCATCGCTATTGGGTGGAAGGTCAGTGCCCTGCATATTCTGGAGCGGGACTTTCTACAGCGGCAGGGTGATGCCCGCACCATTCGCACTGTGCCTCTGGTGGCAAATCGTGGATTGATTACGGACCGCAATGGAGAACCATTGGCGGTTAGCACACCAGTACAATCGATCTGGGTAAATCCCAGTGAGATCGCTGGCAACAGTGAGGCTATCTTGCGCCTGGCGGATCAGCTCGAGTTGCAGGGTGAAGTCCTTGCCAACAACATAGAAAAGAACTCGCGGAAAGAATTTCTCTATATTAAACGACGACTTCCACCGGTAGACGCTAATCGAATATTGGCACTCAGTATCAATGGAGTGTATGCGCAGCAGGAATATCAACGATTCTATCCTCAGGGAGAAGCCACTGCACACCTGGTTGGATTCAGCAATGTCGATGATATAGGACAGGAAGGATTGGAACTGACCTATGACGACTGGCTGCGTGGTGTGCCTGGCAGGCGTCAGGTCATGAAAGACAAGCGCGGCCATATCATCGAAGAACTGAATACAATTGAGACCGCACAACCCGGTAAGAGTCTGGAACTCAGTATCGATTTCAGGTTGCAGAACATTGCTTACCGGGAACTCAAGGAAGAATTCATTACCAGACGTGCCAAGGCGGCCTCTGTAGTAGTGCTGGATGTTGAAACTGGTGAAGTATTAGCGATGGCAAATCAGCCTTCCTATAACCCCCATAACAAATCTAACATGACTGATTTCAGTGTGCTGCGTAATCGGGCAATCACGGATGTATTTGAGCCTGGATCGACTGCAAAAGCATTTACTATTGCCGCAGCACTAGAATCGGGGTTGTATACACCGGGCACCATAGTTGAAACCAGCCCCGGCTGGATGATGATAGGCGCACATGAAGTCAAGGACCTATTCGATTATGGCACCCTGACCGTTGCCAAGGTTATTACCAAGTCAAGCAACATCGGATCTACAAAAATAGCGCTGCAGATTGGTGCCGAGCCAATTCGTGATGTATTGGCCAGGGTTGGATTTGGTCAGGTTACCGGAACAGGATTTCCTGGAGAGCGCGGTGGGGTGCTGCCTAATCCCCGTCGCTGGAGCCGCATAGAAATCGCGACTCTGTCTTATGGCTACGGCCTGTCTACATCGGCCCTACAGCTGGCTCAGGCGTATTCTGTTATAGCCGACGGCGGTGTTAGAAAACCGGTTTCCTTACTCAAACTGGATCAAACTGCGGTGTCTGAGTTGCCTCGGGAAAGAGTCTTGAGCGAATCCATTAGCAGGGAAGTGCTGGATATGCTTGGCACAGTGGTGGATTCCAGTCGAGGTGGTTCGGTTGGCGAAGCCAATGTGCCGTTTTACAGTGTAGCCGGTAAGACCGGAACTGCACATGTGGTCGGGGAGTTTGGTTACGAAGAAAATCTTCATAATTCACTTTTCGTAGGGCTCGCTCCTGCAACCGATCCGAAAATTGTCGTGGTTGTCATTATCAATGAACCGAAAGGTGAAGAAC
>DMJN01000290.1 GCA_003451715.1 Gammaproteobacteria bacterium
GCTATTGGTATTGTAAACCGGCACGGTAACGATCAGTGTCTGCTTCCCGGACTGGGGTGCCTGATACACCATGGGAGTCGCATGGGCAGACCAGGGCAGCGGTGCCGACCACAGCTCACTGCCATCGGCCACATCGATGGCCCGCACGGTATTATCGAAAGCACCGGAATGAAAGATTAATCCGCCGGCAGAAATAACCGTGCCACCCATTTGGGGTGTGCCGATGGTGAGCGGGACCATGGATGGAATAGCCAGGGGCCCGGATTCTTTTGCCGTGCCGATGGGTCTCTCCCACAGCACCTCCAGTGACACCAGGTCGATCAATGCCAACACGCCATAGGGCGGTTTGAAGCAGGGAATCTCCAGCGGCGAGATAAATCGGGATGTGGTGTGTGCGTAGGGCGTACCACGCTGGTTACCCTGCACGCCTTCCGGCAGTTCACTGCGTGGAATCAACCGCTGACGGTTAGCCATTAATAATGGATTCGCCACCAGCAGGTGGTTCGCTTCGTCCACGCTGATGCTGCCCCAGTTAAAACCACCGGAATTGCCGGGGTGATACAGACTCCAATCCGTACCGGGTGGTGTGAAGTGCCCGTCGTAGCGCATCTTCTTGAACTCGATGCGGCACCACAGCTGATCGTAAGGAGTAATCCCCCACATGTCCGCCTCGGTCAGATCGGGTCCACGGAAATTGGGGAACAGTGAGAAGGGCTGGGTGGATGACAACCATTCTTCCGGCACCTTGCCTTCCTGCGGCACGGCCCGCTCTTCGACCCCGGCGATGGGCTGACCGGTCACGCGATTGAGCATGAAAATCTCACCGCGTTTGGTGGGAGCCAGCAATGCCGGAATCACCTGGCCATCATCGCCGGGAATATCGATCAGGGTTGGCTGGGAGGGAATGTCATAATCCCAGATGTCATGACGCACCGTCTGAAATGACCAGCGCAGTGATCCGTCGCGGCCGTCGAGGGCGACGATGGCCGCCGAGAACTGGTCCGAGACCTCCAGCCGCTGTGCTCCGAAAAAATCTGGCGTCTCATTGCCGGTGGGTGCAAACACTATTTCCCGCTCTTCATCCACACTAAAGAGGCTCCACACGTTAGGCGTGGCGCGGGTATATTCTTCGCCTTCGGTTGGTTCAGAATTGATTCCGGGTCTACCCATATCCCAGGCCCAGACAAAATCACCACTGATCGCATTAAATGCACGAATAACGCCAGATGGTTCACCGACGGTCAGATTGTCACGTACCCAGCCGCCGATTATGGCGTTGCCACTGACGATGGCCGGCGGTGACGTCATCATATAGGATATAGGGACACCTGACCCCATGCCGACTGATAGATCGACTTCTCCGTCGTATCCAAATCTGATGCAGGGTTGGCCCGTCTTCGCATCTATGGCAATGAGCCGGGCATCGGTGGTGGCTGTAAGGATACGCTGCTGACATTCACCCCCATAGGATGCTGGCGCCTGGTAATAGGTGACGGCTCGACAACCCGTCCGGTAGTAGCGACCGCCACTGGCGCTCAGTATTTCTTCGGGAATCTCAGGATCATATTGCCAGCGCTGCTCGCCGGATTCGGCATCCAGGGCGATGACGATGTTGCCGCCAGCACAGACATAGAGCAGATCATCCACCTGAATCGGTGTGCCTTTTAATGAGCCGCCAATTTCAGTTCGGTAGGTCCATACGTGTTCCAGGTCTGACACCGTGTCGACGTTGATCTGATCGAGGGGGGAATAACGCGAGCCAGCACGGGTATTGCCATAAGCTGGCCAGTCGGTGGCAGTGTTGGATACCGTCTGCCCTGCCCTGTCGGGAACGGGATTTACTGAATACTGAGAGCCGGCTACCAGTACGAAGATCGTTCCCATTGCGAGAAAGACGCTAATCGCTCGCACAATATTGGATGAGTGGAGTGGTTTTACCGAGGGACCATAGAGTGACCTGCGTACCCCCGGCGTTAACAACCAACTTCCAACAACTGCCAGGGGCAGAATGCGCGGCGCCAGTGCCCAGGGATCGACACCCACTTCTTTGAAAGACCAGTAGATGGTTCCAAACAGCAGCATGCCATAGAGCCATGAGCCGACAATACTGCCACGCCACAAAGTGAACGCACAGAGCAACAACATGACAGCTGCCAGCAGGTAGTATGAGGAGCCGCCCAGACGATCAAGCTGAAAACCGCCAAACAGTAAAGGGGCCGCCAGGATGACCAGCAGAATTGGAAATACGCGCGGTGGTCGCACGCCCGGGTTGGCACTCATACAATGCAATCCCTTAATTCATAGTGCACTGGTTGTTTTCTATTTACTGCAAAGCACTGCTATCAGCCGTGCACCGGCTTTGGCATGCAGTGACTATAGTACAGAAATCAGGGAGTAGCTACGGCGTAGACAGGCGGGAAATCACCAGATGCCAGGCACCAGCCGCCAGCGAGTGCGTTGTGTGTATTCGGCATACCCATCCAGGTCCTGTCTCAGGACCTGCTCTTCGTTGAGTATTCGGGCAACCAGACAAATGGGCACTACAGCCACGGCGAGATATGCCCACCAGGAACCAAGAGCGATAGGTGTGGTCAGGTATATAAGCATGGCAGCGGTGTACATGGGATGGCGAACCAGGGCATAGGGGCTGGTGTCTATGACTTGCTGACCCTGCTCAACTTCAATCGTCCGGGCGGCAAAGCTGTTCACTTTCATGATGTAGAGCATCATCAGGTACCCGACAACGACGAAAACATCTGCGATCAGCACCAGCCACACCGGTATCTCCGACCAACCGAAGCGCCTGTCGAATCCTGGAATCATGTAAATGGCAACAACCGATAATCCCAGGAAAACCATGACCATTTTCTGAGTCTCTTCTTTCTCGTCTGTCTTCATTCGACGTTCCAGCACAGCGGGATCCTTAGCGTAGAAGTAAATCACACCCCCAACCATCGGCACCAAAATGAACCCGAAATAGGCATAGATCTGCCAGAAATCAAAAGTACCGGCGGGCCATAACACCAGTAGCCCTATCACTAAGGGAAGTAACGCCAGTCGAGCAATAATTCTTACCAGTAGTGAGTTCATATCCTGCTGCCTCTGAAAAAAACAGTCGCTAATCCCTGCTCTTCTCCAGCTCTCTTTGCTTGTCTGCCTCGGTTATGGGCATAGGACAGGCATGACACTGATCATAGTCGCCACGATGCAGCTTTTGGTTCACAGTGACTCGATTATCGAACACGAAACACTCACCCTGCCAGCGAGATTGCTCCTCAGATACTTCTTCCAGATAGTTGAGGATGCCACCCTTCAGATGATAGACCTCATCGAATCCCTGCCATTTCAGCTAAGCGGTGGATTTCTCGCAGCGAATCCCACCGATGCAGAACATCGCCACTTTCCTGCGCCTTGACGGATCATGCTCGCTTTGTCACATAGCTGTGCTCGTTTACCAGACATCAAAGCAGAGGATTTTCCAAGGATTCAGTCAGTTATAATCACCAAGGAGGCAGATAAGGGGAAACCCCATAACTGGAATGCGGGTTCTCGTATCTCGAAATATGGGGACCCTTCGCTTTGTCCTTCCCATTTCCGCAATCGTGAAAACTATCTATTCCATTTCAAACAGTTGCGGAATAGACTAGCCGATTCAGAACAACAGAACACGCATGCGTCATATACAAATGTTATGTTCCTCAATCTAACTAGCCAAGTGCAAGTATTTTAATGCGACGAAATGAGCAGTGAAAACTTACAAAAATGGGCTCTTGTAGCTGAAATAGTTGGAGGCATAGCAGTAGTGCTTTCTCTTATTTTTGTTGGGCTTGAGATTAGCCAGAACGCAGAAGAAACTAGTCTCAATACAAAAGCGGTTCAGGTTAACGCTTATCAAGCACTTATCGCCGAACTAAACGAATTCAATCAATTAGTACTAACTGAACCAGGTTTGTCTGATGTTCAAACTCGAATCCTCAATAATGAGGAGCCAGGAGATGAGGAGGACCTTAGGAAGTTCCAAGCGTACGGTTATTTCTATTTTCGCCAAGCTGACATGGCTTATCATCAATACGAAAATGGTTTAATCGATGAATCAAGACTGATTAATATGCTTGGACCACTGAGACAGTATCTCCGCTCAGACTTCGGAGCTAATCATTGGGCCAGCTTCAATAATGAAACATCGCTCAGTCCTGATTTTGGCAACTACGTAGAAACTATGATTCGCTCTCAATTCCCTTAAACATGGGTCAGAGTAGAAGAAGCAAAATCTAGTAGAGAATGACGTGATCGAAGTCTGTCCGGAACATTGTAAGTCGTCAGATGATCTG
>DMJN01000230.1 GCA_003451715.1 Gammaproteobacteria bacterium
TCAGCCGGGAAACATGCCAGATAACTCGAGCCTGGCTCTGCACCCCGGGCGCTCATCCATTTAAGCGCACTGCAGATACCTACCAGTGGTCCGGCATAAGCCTGATCGAAGTCAGCTACCAGTGGTAAGCCCAGGTACTGAAATTTTTCTGGATTACGATTGACGCTAATCACCAGTTGACCGACTTGAGAATCGGCATTGGCGATAACATGTTCAATCAGTGGCATGCTGCCAAGATTTAATAGGGCCTTGTCTTTGAAGTTCATCCTGGAGCCTTTCCCACCCGCCAGGACGACACCGACTACCTGATACTTCTCAATCATGATTGCTCTTTACTTGTGCTTGCTTCTCGCCGCATCCCATGAATCTACTCGGCTTCAATCGATCCTCGAGCGCGATTCTGGAATGGTGCACATTGCCTGGATTTTGGCGCACTCGAGCGGACATCGCACGGTACCCAGTGATTGAAGTTGCAATTTCTATATGGGAAAATCGCGCACTTCGCGGCCAGGCAGGACCGGTCGATAATCTGTCGAATTATTTAACGTCCACTACCGACAATCCGGCATTATACCCATCCACCGCGAATCGTTGTTCTTTCACTACATGGCAAGAGTCTTATTTGGGAAATCATGGGGCCGAAAACCCACGAACCAAGACCCATGAACGAAGAGGTACTACATGCAAGTTTCTGTTGAAACTACCGAGGGACTGGAGAGAAAGATGACTATCGCCGTGCCCGTCGAGCAGGTCGATACGGCAGTCAACGCACGTCTCCAGGAGGCCGCAAAGACAGTTCAGCTGAAAGGCTTCAGGAAAGGCAGGGTGCCTTTCAAGCTAATCAAGAGCAAATTCGGCCCCGGTGTGCGCCAGGAAGTGGTAGGCGAACTGATGAATCAGAGCTATTACGAAGCTCTCAACCAGGAGAGTCTGAAGCCTGCTGGTCAGCCACGCATAGAGGCGACCAAGTTGGAGGAAGGAGAAGATCTCGAATTTACAGCTGTATTTGAAGTCTACCCGGAGATCGCGATACCTGATTTTAGCAGCATTGAGGTGGAGCGATTGACCGCAGAAATCGGTGCTGGGGATGTTGATGAAATGATCGATACATTGCGACAGCAGCGACAAACCTGGAGCGAGGTTGAACGTGAGGCGGCCGATCAGGACATGGTGAATATCGATTATGTAGGCAAGAAAGGCGGTGAAGAATTTGACGGTGGCAAAGCGGCCGGTAGCACCCTCGTGCTCGGCTCAGAGCGCATGATTCCAGGCTTCGAGGAAGGCATTGTAGGCAAACAGGCTGGCGATACATTTACCCTGCCGCTGGAATTTCCGAAGCAATACCACAATGACGAACTGGCGGGGCAATCCGTTGAATTCGACATAACCCTGAACTCAGTCAGCGAGCAGGTTCTGCCTGAAGTCGACGAAGAGTTTATTAAGAGCTTCGGAGTAGAAGAAGGAGGTGAGGAAGCATTTCGTGAAGAAATCACTAACAACATGACCCGTGAGATGAAGACTGCCAGCCGAAACAAACTCAAGAATAAGGTCATGGATGCCCTGGTTTCAGTGGTGGATATCGCTGTACCGGATGCATTGATAGCTGGTGAGGTGCAGCAACTCAGACAGCAAGCGATGCAGCAGATGGGTGGGGCACAGAAACTGGATCCGTCCATGCTACCTGACGAATTGTTCCAGGAGAATGCCAAGCGACGCGTAGTCCTTGGACTGGTACTGGGCGAAGTCGTCCAGCAACAGAACCTGCAGGCTGATCTGGTTAAGGTGCGTGAGTCCGTCGAAGAATTGGCATCAACCTACGAATCCCCGGATGATGTGATTAACTGGTATTACAGTAATAAAGACGAGCTGGCCGGCATAGAATCGACAGTCATCGAAGAACAGGTTTTTGATTACATTATCGAAGCAGCCCAGGTTAGCGATAAATCCGCTTCCTATCAGGAGATAATGAAGCCCGAGCAGAGAGCCGAGAATGACTCTGATGATGTTGAGGAGGACTAAAGAGCCCGATTGCTCAAGAAACACATTTAAATTGCAGACTACAGTAATTGCAACAAACGTCTGTGTAATGCTGTTAACAGGAAACTCATTATGGCCGAATCATTAAACTCCCCCAGTGCCGCGCTGGTGCCAATAGTTGTCGAGCAAACCGCCCGGGGAGAGCGCTCCTACGACATTTATTCGCGCCTGCTGAAAGACCGGCTCATTTTCCTGACCGGACCGGTGGAAGATCACATGGCCAACCTGATTGTGGCCCAGCTATTGTTTCTCGAGTCCGACAACCCAGACAAGGATATCCACCTGTATATCAACTCTCCAGGGGGGTCCGTAACTGCCGGTTTGTCCATTTATGACACCATACAGTTCATACAGTCCGATGTCAGCACCATGTGCATCGGGCAGGCCGCCAGCATGGGAGCCATGTTATTAGCCGGGGGTACGAAAGGTAAGCGCCTGGCACTGCCACATTCCAGGATGATGATCCATCAACCGAGCGGAGGTGCTCAGGGACAGGCGTCAGATATTGAAATACAAGCTAATGAAATCATCAAGTTACGAAAACAACTTAATTCATTACTTTCACTTCATACGGGCCAGAGCGAAGAGATAATCGCGCGGGACACGGAGCGAGATAACTTTATGGGTGCCGAGGAAGCCCTCGATTACGGCCTGGTAGATAAAGTAATTGAGCGAAGAGTAGATAAAAAGGAGAGCGAGCCAGCACAATCGGTATAAATCCTGAGGTTTGGCTTGCATTCGACCCATGTTGCCTTCATTTTAGACAGCTATGGGTACAGCTTTACGCAGGTCACCAGAAGGGCATGCCCGATGGGGCTGCAAAATGAGTTGGTGTTGCTTAATGATGCTGGTGGGATCATCCACTTTCAGCTGGTGCAGCTACAAATCAGATTTTGAGAATTGGCTATAGGTAAGATGTCTGACGATCGTTACAACAAGGGAGATGATAACGGCAAGTTGCTGTACTGCTCCTTCTGCGGCAAGAGCCAACATGAGGTTCGCAAGCTGATTGCGGGGCCGTCCGTATTCGTTTGTGATGAATGTGTCGATCTGTGCAACGATATCATTCGCGAAGAGATTCAGGAAAAAGACTCCGAATCCACGACCCGCAAGCTGCCAATTCCGGAAGAGATTAAGAACACCCTGGATGAGTATGTCATTGGGCAGGAGAGTGCCAAGAAGGTACTTTCAGTGGCTGTCTACAACCATTACAAACGCCTGAATTACGACAAGACCAACGCCGAAGTAGAGCTCAGCAAGAGCAATATCCTAATGGTAGGCCCAACCGGCACAGGTAAAACCCTGCTAGCCGAGACACTTGCACGACTGCTCGATGTGCCTTTCACCATCGCCGATGCGACGACATTGACTGAGGCTGGTTACGTCGGTGAGGACGTTGAAAACATCATCCAGAAATTATTACAGAAGTGTGACTACGACGTCGAAAAGGCGCAGATCGGTATCGTCTACATCGATGAAATCGACAAGATTTCCCGCAAATCAGACAACCCCTCGATAACCCGCGATGTTTCAGGCGAGGGTGTTCAGCAAGCACTGTTGAAGCTAATCGAGGGAACCGTAGCTTCAGTGCCTCCGCAGGGTGGGCGAAAACACCCACAACAGGAATTTTTACAGGTCGATACTTCAAATATTCTGTTTGTCTGCGGCGGTGCATTTGCCGGTCTCGACAAGATAATTCGAGATCGCTCGGATAAGAGCGGCATCGGTTTTACTGCCGAAGTTAGAAGCCAGGAACAAAATCAACAGGTAGGCGAAACCCTGCGCGAGGTGGAGCCGGAAGATCTGGTGAAATACGGATTGATTCCAGAATTTGTTGGCAGACTGCCAATGATAGCCACATTGGACGAACTGGATCTGGATGCTCTGGTAAGGATTATTCTTGAACCCAAGAATTCACTCACCAAACAGTATTTCAAATTGTTTGAGATGGAAGGGGTGGAGATTCAGTTCCGCGACGACGCCTTGAATGCCATTTCCAGGAAAGCCCAGGAAAGAAAGACGGGTGCACGTGGTCTACGCTCCATCATGGAGGCCGTGCTGCTCGACACTATGTACAAGATTCCTTCGCTGGAAGATGTCAGCAAGGTGATCATCGATTCCGCAGTCATCGAGGGTGAATCAGAACCCCTTTTGATGTATGAGAATATCGAACAGCCCAGCAAATCGGCAGTGGATGAATAATCTCGCCGTCAACCCTTGATTTATTGCTGGCTCGGCTCCATTTCTTAATACTGCGCGGCCGTTATGTGATACGAGCACTCCTGTTATCAAGAGAGATTTATGAGCATGTCTGCTGAAGAACTATCTACAACAACGTTCCCCCTGCTACCCCTCCGGGATGTGGTTGTCTATCCACAGATCGTCCAGCCATTATTCGTGGGCCGCCCAAAGTCGATCAAGGCTCTGGAAATCGCCATGGCCAGCGATAAACAGGTGCTGCTCGTGGCGCAGAAAAATGCTTCCGAGGATGAGCCTAGTGTAGACGACTTATTTGCCATCGGCACAGTTGCGACGATATTGCAGTTGATTCGCTTACCCGATGGTACCGTAAAGGTGCTGGTAGAAGGATTGGACCGGGCCAGGATTGCCAGTGTGGTATTCGAGGAGAACCACTTCAAGGCAGAGACTAC
>DMJN01000055.1 GCA_003451715.1 Gammaproteobacteria bacterium
ACCATATCGGCCGGCATGGCATCTACCGTGCCCGCGTCCATATCCACTTCTTCCACTCTGAAACCGGCCTCGAAATACCAGCGATCACTTGCCAACGTGGACCACTGACCAAAGTAGGAGATGTTCTCCACGTCGATGTCGTTGAAGTTATTCACGTAGAACGGTGCGAAATCAGGGTCGGTCACTACTACATCGTGATCTGCATCCTTGCCTTCAATACCGATCACAGCAGTTCCGTTTCCCACGGCCCAGTCAAGCGCTACCTTGAAGCCATATTCATCACTGTCGGATTCGGCATAGCGTTTATCGTCACCAACAAATGGGGGTAGCATCAGACTGGAGAAGTCCGGAGCGGTTCTCAGCAGCGAATTACTCATACCGTGTTCGATGTCAGAACCGTAGATTCGGATCTCGAGCCCGGCGCTACCGATTTCTGTTTTGTAGCTGACATTCCAGGTATCGGTCTCAAAAAAGGCAATATCCATGGGCAGGCTGGGAGTACCCGTATCGTCGGTTTCTATGCGATGTATATTAATGTCGAGTTCATGAATCCCGCTGCGAAATCCATAACCCAGGCCATACACATCACGGTCATACTCCGTAGCCTCCACATCGCCCTCTTCCGATTCATAGTCGTCCCCCTCATCGAAGCTGCCCACGGCGTAAATTCGCTGATTTTCCGAGGCAAAACCAATCACTCCCGAAACGCTTGTACCCTCATCGACGCTGCCATAGGCGACCTCTGTATCGCCGGTGAAATTCCAGCCGATACCGCTGTTATAGGCTGGGCGTTTCCACAGCGCAGTCGCTGCACCCCCGATGCCCCCGCCGGTAGTAATTGAGGGAATGCCCTGTTCGACCACCAGTTCATCCATCAGACCCGCTGGAATATGATGCAGCGGTGGCGCCATCCAGTTCGGGCCGCCACCATGGATCAACATGCCGTCCACCCGCACGTTCATGCGTGGGCCGAACATACCGCGGTATTGAATCATCCCGGTTAACGGACCGTTGTTGTTGGCTGCACCACCGGGAACCTGGTTCATCAGTTTGGCAGGATCGACATTGGATCCAGTGCGGCGTGCGGTAAATTCCTTCTCGATAAATTCCTGGCGTCCGATGACGGTGATTTCTTCCACTTGCTCACTGGGCGCTTGAGCAACAACCGTTGCACTTCCTGCCAATAGGACGATCGACAATCCTAATGTATTCAATAGTGTTTTAGTGCTCACGTAGCTCTCCCTGGGCTAATTTTCGGGCCGCACAATTATAAGTTTGTGGTGTTTTTCGACCCATGTGGCATATTGTCACACCAGCGCAGCTAATAGATGGGTTTGTATCGAAAAAACACTAGTTAAAACAGCCTGTTATCCAGGATTGCCCGATAAAATCAGAGCCATTTTCGAGCCAGCCAATTGACTCAACTTTGATTCAGGTCAATATCAGTATTAAGGTTAAAACTTGTTAGGATTTACCGTGGCTATGTGATTGCCAGATAAGCGACAGACTTCGACTATGCCGGCACTGATTAACACTTTCGATTCGAGACACTTGGGGCTAAGCGTGGCTGTTTGTCTGTACGTGTTTTCGACGAATCTGGTGCTTGCTCAGCAACCCTCAACATCGAGTGACGAGCAGCTATCGGAAGCGACAGGCGTAGCCGATGAAGCCAGGGCACTGGAGATCAGCCGCGAACTGGCGGCTCGTGAAAGTGCCATTGAAAATATGCAAAGTGAATTGGGTATCTATGATGCCGCATTGATCGAAGCCTATGCCGATTTCGCCAACTTCTATCGACAGCTGGAGGACTACGCCAGTGCCATTAGCCTCTATAGCGAAGCCTTGCAGATTGCCCGCATCAATACTGGTCTCTACAGCGAACAGCAATTCCCCATCATCGAAGCCTTGATCGATAACAATGGCAAACTGGAGGAATGGCGTGCGGTAGATGATCTGCAGCAACTCAACTACCACATCTCCAGCCGGGTGTTTGCAGTATCCGATTCTCAGTACCTGATTGCGGCCGATGATTTTGGCGACTGGAAGCTGCGGGTAATCCGCGAGAACCTGCTGGATCAGTCGGGCCGGGGATTGCTCAACACCGCCGAAGATCTTAGCGACTTCTATGAACGGATTATCGATTCCGCAGAATTACACAGCGATATCAAACCGGAGAGCCTGTTGGTGATGATTTATGGCAAGTCACAGGCTGACCTGACCCTGGCCAGGTCTACCGCCGCCATGCCCTATACCGCTTTTGAAGGAACTGTCAGTCGGTACGTGAATCAGACTCGCTGCCAGACCGTGACTAATTCACGGGGCCAGGTAGTGCGTCAGTGTTATACCGTGCAGGTTGAAAATCCTCGTTATCGGCAATCCCAGCGCGATGCCAAGCAGATGTTTCTAAGCCGTTATACCCGACAAATCTCCAACTCCATTGCGAGACTGCGGCTCATCAAGGATACCAGCGCCGAGCTGAGTAATGGCGAACGCCAGCGGCTGGAGATACAAATTGCCGAGCTACAGACCGAATCGGAGCAACTATTGCGAGCCGCTCGCCGCATGACCCTATTCTGAGGTCTGCCGATCAAGCTTTCGTCGGAAAAATACTCGCTCGCCCTGTTTTTACTGGAATTTTACAGCCACACAGGGTACAAAAGGGCTGGTCGGCTGCCTACCTGCGGGGCGCCGATTTCTAATAAAAGGAGAAGATTATGTCTCAATTTGCCAAGCGGCTGAGTCGAGTCCTGCTGTCGGCGGTAATCGCCACGCTTGCTCTCGCCAGCCAATTTGCCGCAGCACTGGAAGTGGGTGATAAAGCGCCCAATTTCTCGCTGCAGGCATCAGATGGCAAGACCTATTCCCTGTCCCAATTTCTGGGCGTGCGACCCATGGTTATTGCCTTCTTTCCCAAAGCCTTTACCGGCGGATGAACTATGCAATGTAAAGCGCTGCGTGACAGTGCCAGAGAAATTCAGAGTTTCGACGTTGCATATTTCATGACCAGTGTAGATACACTGGAAGACAATACGGCTTTTGCCAACGAGCATGAAGCCGGATTTCCAATTCTTTCAGATCCTTCCAAGGAGATGACGGGTGCGTACGAAGTACTCGGGGATTCAGGGTTCGCAAATCGCTGGACCT
>DMJN01000044.1:0-5321 GCA_003451715.1 Gammaproteobacteria bacterium
CGCAAAGATGTACATGTTTACAATATTGCCGGTGCTTTCATCCATTAACAGCGTTTCATCGAAGTGAATATCACTCAACTTTTGCAGTGTAAACTGAATTGGAGGAGCGTCTCCGATGCTTTGCTGAGCTTCAAGCTCGTCAGCCATGTAGGTGTTATATAAGTAGTCGGATGCGGCTTGCATTGATTCTGGATTAAAGTCATTTGGTACATAGAGATAGGTAGTGTTCGGGCTTATCATAAACCTGGTATTGAAATTTTCGAGGTAGTCAGGCTCATATGCTTCAATCAGATCGAACGAAAGTAATGCTTCATAGCGTTGAGTTACGTTCTCCGGTTGGTCCTCAAACACCAGAGTTACACGCAAGTCGAATTTTTCCGTGCTCAACACCTCGCCAATCGGATCGCGATCACCGAAATAGAATTCAGCCATGTTTTGGCTTATGGCAATGGAAGCCCGATCCTGAAACGCGCTCTGTAAATCGCCTGCAACAGGTACAAAAGTAAATATGTCGAGTGCATTCTTGTCGGTGAGAAAGACTCTCTCCCAGTCATTGCTTATTTCTCCATAACTGAAGCTGCTCTCAAACGCCTCCCGAAATCGAACCGACTCGAGGAATTGTGGATTGTCTCGCACCAATAAGGGGCCTACCTCATAGCCGGAACCTGAAATTTTGATGCTTGCTACTCCGGTATTGATTCGATAGATGCGTTCGTGGTTTTCGTGATAGAAATCAAACGATAATTCACTTAGTAGATAGAGCGATATAAGTATGCTGCTGGCAAAGCCAAGAGCCAGACTGAGAACACACACTAGGGCATAGAACTTTTCTTTGGCCAGCCTGCGGCAGGTAATAATCAGGAAGTTCATCATCAAATTGGATCTTTTATTTTTTTAGCTGATCGAACGTTAGGCAGCAGCATTACTGGATTAGTTCCATATCTCTGCAAGCTGAGCTACTGAGCTTGTATACATGGCACCCAATGTTCAACTAACGCGTGTGTGGGAGAGTGACGAGATTTTCCAATCCGGTAAAAGGGCGGATCAGGGAACCACCAAAAGGAAGGTACTATCCTACGATCAGGGAGCGGCAATGATTGGGAACTATGATTAATGCTACAACAAGCCTTCCGCTTCGAGCCGTTCCTGCACACGCGCGCCGCGCAGAATATTCACCATGCCATAGTTGCCTTCGTGGCAGGCATATTCATAAAGCAGGCCATCCACCTTGGTCATAGATACGATGCCCGTGAATATGTCTGAATAGGTAGACGGGTCATCTATGGTGAATTCGTAGTCGACGGTATAGGGTCCTACACGGGTCAACTTTTCTGTGAGAACTTTGTCATAGGATGTGCCAACCGATCCGAAGCTCGGCGACAGGTCGTTGAAGTTTTTGGTTACTACTACGAGCGTATCGCCATCCCAATAGCCGCGCGAATCACCGGTGTACAGTCTCACCATGTCATCGAGTTCAGCCAGTTCCGCTGCGGAGTCATACAGCGGAACCACGCGGGCATCGTGAATCATTTCTGTCATGAGTACTACGGTGTCTTTACTCTGCACGATCTGTACATTGTTGTTATACAGACTCGGTACAAAAGGCGGGCCAGCATTGAAGCCGATGATGCAGCGCTCGGATAGGCCTCGGTCTTCGGGGCCATCCGTACCGATTCCACCGGCACCTAGTCGCACCGGGCGTACACCACCGGTAGTTGCTCCGCCATAAACACCTTGCGGGGTTACCGCACTTTCCACCAGGTCCGGGACCCTGCCATTAGTCGGATAGACGATATGGGAGGTACGCACATTGCCGCCGATACCGGCATTCTCAACCCAGAAATCATTATAGGAGCTGTCTACGCCTCCAATGGGCAGCGCGGCGTCTGAGTTTGCATCGGCTGCAGCACGGCGAGCCTGAGCTTCTGCAATCTCTTCCTCGGTGAGGAATTGTCGTTCCCCAAAGCGGCTCGGTCGCTGCATGGGCACGTTGGACGAGAAATTCCAGACTCCCTGCAGATCAGCCTGACCCCACTCGGTACGCGGCACCTCGTAGTCCTGGGCAGCTAGCGCCAGCGACAATGTGGCGGCACATCCCGCCAAAATCAACGAGCTTATTGTTTTCATTGCATGTTCCCGGAAAACCCTAAAAGCAGTTTATTTACCTGTTCATTTAACTGTCAGACCATAGCTTATTCGTGCTATGAGCACAATTCAGCTGTTGGGCTACTATTTCGGTGTAGGCAAATCAGTTTGTGACGCACTACTGCAGTGGAGAAAAATCAGCCGGATCCAGGAACTGGGTTACTACACCAATAACAATCGGGCCATCTGCAATCGACGCATTCCACATTTCAGTCCACACCGGATCGTCACCGAAAGCCTGCCAGGAAGCGACAGCGGCCTCGCGATCATCATGGGCCACCATATAGACCAGGGTGTTTTGAGACAGCTCTACATCATCGGGAATCCAGTAGCCGACACTGGTCATGCCGTGCTTGATAAACAGATCGATCTCACCGCCATCGAACCTTTCCAGCAACGCGGGCAACCTGCCCTCGGCAGTAGTATAGGTACGCAGTTCGTAGACTTTCTGGTTCTGCGCTAACACATTATTTTGTGTTTGAAAAACAATGCCAGCAGCGAAGGCGATGGTAATTGTAATGGCTATAGCAGCAAATTTTTTCAGCATGCGGAGATCCTCGGATTTGTTATTCTCATACCAGCCTAGAGTAAATCGGCAAGGAGTACAAACTGCTTCAGAGACCCGCTTTTGGGATACGCCTGTCATGAGGGCAATCACGGCCTACCTGGCATTTTGGCTGGCTGGCGACGCTAACAGTCCATGGGCATGAACGGTGACGACACGCCTAAGGAATTATTGAAGGGATACAAGGGATACTCAATCCGGCGCCGTTGCTAGATCATCCTTTATTGATCGAGCAGCATAATAAAAATGCCATGTTGACCACAACATAATCGCAGGAAGCAATGTCACCATGGCATAACGTAAAGATTCTGATCCAAAGGAAGGTTCGAGAGAATCACTAAAAAATCCTACCAGGAAA
Source organism: Gammaproteobacteria bacterium (assembly GCA_003451715.1). GTDB lineage: Bacteria > Pseudomonadota > Gammaproteobacteria > Pseudomonadales > Pseudohongiellaceae > UBA9145. Next base: position 3,069 of record DMJN01000044.1, read on the forward strand.
GGTCCGAGACCGAGACCGATGACATTTATGACCAACAGAAAAATCGCTGAAGCGGTAGCCCGCATACGCAGACCAACCAGTCCGTGAGTGGTAGCGATAGAGCAGCCCAGATAAACATTGTGAAATAGCCCCGGAATAAAGGCGAAAATCAGAGCGACATATTGGTTACCTGCGAGATAGACCACAAACATGGGTGGAACACACAGTAGTGTAGCTATCGCCGGGATCCACATATACCAGCGTTTATCACGAGGGGCTAATTTGTCAGCCAGCAGGCCTCCACCAAATACACCGATTGCGGCACATAAGCCCGATGACAGAGCCAGCCAGGTGCCAAGTTCTCCGGTAGTCATCTCATGGCTGCGAATAAAGAATGAAGTTGCCCAGTTGGTGTGTCCATATCCGGCGAATGCGTTGAGTCCACCGGCCAGCGCCAAATGCCGGAAAGTTCGTCGCTTCCAGAGCAGAGACACTACCTCCACAATGGATGCCTGAGCATCAGAGACTTTTTTGTTCTCAATCAATCCTCGAACCGGGTCTTTTATTGTACCGCGGACCAGCAATGCCAGCAGAATACCCGGTACTCCTACTACGATGAATGCAACTCGCCAACCGAAAAATTCGTTAAGCCACCCTCCCAGGAGAAATCCAAAAAGAACACCCATATTGACGCCCATCGAATAGAATGCCAGCGCACTGGCGCGCCTGGCGGGCGGGAAGATGTCGGAGACAATTGAGTGAGATGGCGGGCTGCCACCAGCTTCCCCAATACCGACACCAATTCGGGCGACCAGAAGCTGTGCGTAGTTTTGTGCGAAGCCGCTGATAGCGGTCATGAAACTCCATATTCCGACCGACATGGCAACGATATTTCTTCGGTTCCCTCTATCCGCCCAGCGAGCAATAGGAATCCCTGCTGAGACATAGAACATTGCAAATGCAAAGCCGGTTAACAGGCCAAGCTGGCTGTCTGACAAGGAAAGATCAACCTTGATGGATTCCTGCAATACGGAGAGCAACTGCCGGTCTATAAAATTAAAGGCGTAGACAATGGTGAGTAATACCAGCGCATAGTTTCTGGTGGCACTGCTATCGTAAGGATTGTCAACAGTTGGCATATGAACAGAGCTGACTTCACCGCTCTCTTCAGTATCAGTTATTTCCGCCATGACAATTCCTTCTTATAATTTTTTGACCGGCTGTCTTATTTGATTCAATTCTAGATCATTAGGAAGTCAGGGGATACTCTGTACTTATTCCGCATACTAAAGGGGACTCCCACAAAATAGTGAATTAGGCGTCAATTTGCCATTTTATGGGTGTCCCCACTAATGCCATTTGCCCCCCTAATGTCCTTCAATTTGCAAAATAGACCGAAAGTCGAATTCAGCACATTAGACGTTTGACGCTAAATGTGAAAAACACTGTGTTGGCAACTTGTTACAAAATGGAGAAATCTTGTGCTGATTCAGATACAGTACATTGAGATAGAATAAGAAAAGTTATCGTAAGGCCTCGACAAGTCGGCACAATCGAGTTTGAATAGCAGCCTGTAAAGATTTATATGCACACAGACTTGGAACGAATAATAGTTTTTTGGAGGATCACTCAATGAGCAACAATTCCGATAATATTCAGGGGCGTCGCAGATTTTTGACCGGAGTAGGTTTGGCGGCAGCGACAGCCACTGTAGCCTCTTCTGCACACGCAGCGAGCAATAACAGCGCCCATAACGGCTTCACACCAACCCGTCATGATGAAGACACCTGGATGAATACCAGTTCTGCTGGCCACAGAGTTTTCCTGGACTCATCAGATTCATCGGGCGGTGTCACTGCGCTGAACTACGCTAGCAATATAATGGTCGGTCATACAGACGGATATGACGGAGCTTCTGAATCTGACATTGCCATTATTCTTTGCTTCCGCCATGGATCTACACCCCTGGGTTATAACGATGCGATGTGGACCAAGTACGGCGCACAATTCAGCATGATGATGGGATTGAAAGACCGGCAAGGCAATGCGTTCTCTATTAACCCAATGAACCAGAGCGAACAGGACCTGGGTAATCGTGGCAATACAATCGATTCTTTGATTGCTCGTGGAGTCAGCTACGTGATATGCCAAAAAGCGACTAGCGCGTTTTCAGGAATGCTTGCGGGCGCAACCAGTGGAGATTCCGGAGCTATCTTCAATGAATTGATGGCAAACAATATCCCCAATAGCCGATTCGTTCCTGCTGGAGTATTG
>DMJN01000044.1:5577-19213 GCA_003451715.1 Gammaproteobacteria bacterium
GTGGAGATTCCGGAGCTATCTTCAATGAATTGATGGCAAACAATATCCCCAATAGCCGATTCGTTCCTGCTGGAGTATTGGCCGCTACACGCAGCCAGGAATATGGCTATAGCCTGTTGTATTCAGCTTAATCGAGCAGACATAAACTAAACGGCTAAATAAAAAACGCCTGTGTTGATTATCAACACAGGCGTTTTGCTTTTCTAACCTGCCTTAGATCCTTTTTCTTACTTTCCTCCCGTCGGCAGCATCGGCTGTTGAAAATTGTTTCAAAGGTGTTGATTTGCACCCAAAACTAACCCACCAGGCTTCCATATTTTTGTAGCATTCGAATGCGACATTCAGGCTAGTCCCAATGCAGGCCGCCCGTCTGATACTCGTTGACTCGCGTTTCGAAGAAGTTTTTCTCTTTGCGAATATTGGCCTGTTCATCGAGCCAGGGTAAGGCGCAAACAGCATTGGGGAAGGGTTCCACCAAACCCAGTTGCCGCGCGCGGCGGTTCGCAATAAAGCGGTACTGTTCGATATGATCTTGTGCCGTGTATCCCAGCACAGGTTTTTGTAGGATGTAGTGAGCATAACTTGCTTCAGCCGCTTCGGCTTCTTCCCACATATCTTTTATCGCTTTCAGATCCAGAGTAATGCTGTTCTCAACTAGAATTTGTTGAATTACGCGGATGCCAAATCCACAATGCATCACTTCGTCACGCATAATGTATTGAAGTTGTTCGGCCGTGCCTTTCATCAACCCGCGTCGCTGCAACGAAAAGATCGGACTGAATCCATTGTAAAACCAGACACCCTCAAAAACTGCCGCAAAAAACATGTAGGCCAGGATAAAATTGTGCAGCTCATCGGAGTCGTTTAAATCGATGTCGCTGCGCAATATAGATGCAATTCGCGTGTTCGCCATCTGAATTTTTCTATTGATCTCAGGCACAACGCGATAACGATTATAGACTTCCCCCTGATTAAGACCGAGGCTCTCGATGCAGTGCTGATAGGTCCAGGTGTGCAGTGACTCTTCGTACACCTGCCGTGCCTGGTAGATCTGCAGCTCGGGAGCCGTCATCTTCTCCATCACTGCCAATCCGATATTTCGCATCGCCAGAATGTCCGAGGTGGTCAGATAGGAGAGCACGTTCTCATACAGGTGAATTTCAGCCTCGGTGAGCTTGTGCTTATAGTCATAGATGTCCTGTGTCATGTTGACATCTAGTGGCGTCCAGTGGTTCTTGTTGGCGTTGATGAAATATTTCCACGCCCATGGATATTTGAAGGGCGCCAGTTGATTGATATCGGCGCAGCCATTGACCACCCGTTTATCTTCCGCCCGAACCGGTTGAGTGGAGTCGATTAAATCTGGATTTCCCCCTATTTCAGCCTGCTGATCGAGCTGAAGATCCGCTGCTACTGCTGCCCCGGTTTCCTTGCTGGGACTGTTATTTTCAGTTATCTGCTCCCAACTTATCACTTTTTACCCCCATACCTGCTAAACACAATATCTATGGCAAAGTCTCACATTGAACACTATATATAGTGGTTTCAACCAGAACCAGGTTAAAGAATTCGTGCACAATTTGATCCAGATCATAAAATCATCCGAACACGCTAATCTGATGGATCAGAGTAAGGAATGAGAGACCGATAACCTGCCAAGCTCCGTCCTGGGACATCACACTGACACCGCAAAAGACTGGTTTGAACCAATCAACCCAGCCTCTCCAGTTCATACCAAAACCAAACCGCAACTCACTGTGGTTTTCCCTTGTTTCTTGTCTCTTGTCTCTTCGCGCTAGTCGCTTGGAAGCATCATCCATCCGAAGGTGGCCATGGGATTGGAAGCTGTCTCGCCACAGACCGGTTCACTCTTTATATCGCCGGGCAGTATTGGTAACCTCAGGGGGTTCACAATAATAAGTAAGGAGTAGCCATCATGCCTCCTATCAAGCGACGGGATTTTCTAAAATCTGTAGGTGCCGCCACCGCCACGGTCGCCATGCCCGGTGTTCTGGAGGCGGCAGCTTTGCCGGCTCAAAAACCCAATATCCTGTTCGTGCTGGCAGATGACATGGGCTACGGAGATCTCACTTATCTGAACACAGATTCCCAGATTCCCACGCCCAATATCGATCGTATCGGGCAGGAAGGCATGTATTTCTCCGATGCCCATTCTCCTTCGGCGCTGTGTACTCCTACCCGTTACGGCATCATCACCGGCCGTTACTGCTGGCGCACCCGCATCAAGAGCGGTGTGTGCTGGGGCTATAGCAAACACCTGATTGAACCGGAGCGCATGACGGTTGCTTCGCTATTAAAGAGCGAGGGCTATAACACGGCCTGTATCGGCAAATGGCACCTGGGTATGGATATGCCGACACGCGGTGGCGGCATCATTCAGGAAGCGCACAGTGTTGTGGACCAGCGCGCCTATCTGGGCGATATCGACTGGAACGGACAGATCGAAAACGGACCCCTGGCCCTCGGTTTCGATCACTACCATGGCATTTCTGCTTCACTGGATATGCATCCTTACATCTACATCGAAGACAACAGCTTTGTTGGCGAATGCACCACCGAGCAGGACCTGCTCTTCATCACCAGAGACTATCGACCGGAGCGTTATGGGGAGAACAGCGGGCCGGCTCATGCCGACTTCGTCGCCGAAGAAGTCTTGCCGACCATTACTAATCGCACAGTTGATTTTATTGATGGGCAGAGCCAGGACCAGGACACGCCCTTTTTCATGTGCATGTCCCTAACCGCTCCCCATATACCGATCGTGCCTTCCATGCCCTATCAGGGTGTGAGTGACATCGGTGCCTACGGTGACTTCTGTATGGAGGTAGACGATTCCATCGGCAGGGTATTGGATGCCCTGGACCGGAACGGATTCGCCGAGAACACGCTGGTGATATTTACGGCAGACAACGGCTGCGCACCCTATATCGGTGTGGAAGACATGAATGCGCAGGGGCACTACCCCAGTTTCATCTACCGGGGTTACAAGTCGGACATCTACGAAGGCGGGCACCGCATTCCCTTTCTGGCCCGCTGGCCCACCGCCATAAGTGCCGGCTCACACTCCGACGAGACCATATGCCTGACCGATCTGCTGGCAACCTGTGGTGGCATTCTGGATGTGCCGATTCCAACAAGTGCTGGTGAAGACAGCTACAACATTCTACCGGCGCTGCTCGGTGAATCCCTGGATGCCCCTATTCGTGAAGCGACAATTTCAACCGCTGGAAACGGTGCCTTCTCGATTCGACAGGGGCACTGGAAATTGGAACTGACACCCAGTTCGGGCGGCTATGGCAATCTCTCTGCCGCAGAGGCTGAACGACAGAATCTGCCACCCATTCAATTGTATGATCTGCAAAATGATATCGGTGAAACCACCAATGTGTATGCCGATCATCCGGAAATCATCGCCGGGCTGAATGCCCTGCTCGATCGTTATCAAAGCTCCGGGCGCAGTACGCCGGGCTAGCAATTACTCTGTGAGGTATTCACGATGGGTTATAAAGAAGAAACACTGCTGTATAGATATTTCCATTTCTCCGCTGCGCTGAAGTGTTGCATATTGCTATTGCTCACAGTGGCTTCAACTCAGTCAGGGGCTCAGTCAGATTCCTATGACTGGCCCAGCCAGAACCTCAACATCCATAACAGCCGTTATGCGGAACTGGAGCAGATCAACAGGAGCAATGTAGCTCGATTAGCAGAACAGTGGACCTATTCACCGGGACCACAGGACGATATCACCCAGGTTACGCCGTTGGTTGTAGATGGCGTGATGTATTTGCATTCCCGTCTGAACATGTTTGCTCTGGATGCCCGCACCGGTGAAGAGCTCTGGCGCAGACCGTTGGATGCCGGGCCTGCCGGGGGTCCAGTTCGCGGTTCCACCTATGCAGAGGGTCGCGTCTATGCCTATCGCGGCGCCGACCTGTACGCCTTCGATGCCAGCAACGGCGAAGCATTGCGCTCCTTCGGCGAGGCCGGTGTTCTCAAGGTAGTCGCCGAAGCCCTGCATCACCAGTACCCCGATGTCTATCCCACCAACATGGATCCCGTCACCATAGGCTACCGTTTAACCACGCCGCCATCGATTCATGATGACAAGATGTACGTGGCCGCCGCGCTTTCGGAAGGGCATATACCGGGTGGCTTGGTCATAAAGATAGATGCTTTAAGCGGTGTTGTTGAGTGGGTGTTTAATACCATTCCACAGACCCCCGGTGATTCCGGTTGGGAGATAGCGAGTGAAACCTGGGGTACCGGTCAGCGCGCCGGGGGCGGTGTGTGGACACCACCGGCAATCGATGCGGTCGCGGGACTGGTATACGTCAATGCTGGCAATCCATCGCCGGACTATGACGGCTCGGCGCGCGTGGGAGCCAACCTCTTTACCAATGCCACTATCGCCCTCGATATGAATAGCGGAGAACTGGCCTGGTATTTCCAGGCTGTGCATCATGACCTGTGGGACTGGGACCATGTTACCGGGCCACTGCTGTTCGACGTCACCAATGACGCGGGTGAGCTGATCAGGGGAGTGGCCGCTGGCGGTAAGAACTGCCTGTTCTATCTGTGGGATCGAGTAAGCGGTGCACCATTGTTTCCCATGGTGGAGACGGCGGTACCCACTGCAACTGATGTACCGGGCGAGGTGGTCTACCCTACCCAACCGATTCCCCACACCGCCCGTGGTATCCCCATGGATCCGTTGTGCGCCACCTTTATCGAATTCTCTGATCCGGAATTGGCGGCACGCAGCAAGCAGCTCTACACACCCTATTCCGTGACCGAGCCCTATATCGTGTCCCATGGTGGCTCCAGTTTTGGATCGGCATCCTTCAGCCCCCAGACCGAACTGGTGTATATCACCGGCAAGAACGGCGCCATCTCTCTCAATGTCGAACCATTGGGGGATTCACTGAGACCGGGTCCCGGAGGACAGGGTCACGATGAAAATTTTTCCGTGCTGGATCGCATCTCTGAAGATTACACTCCCGCCCTGACTGTCTCAGCCTACCGCCCGGCCGATGGAGAGCAAGTCTGGCAAGCCGAGCTGCCGGCCCAGTCTTCCATTGGTGCCAGCGGAAATCTGGTGACTGCCGGAAACCTGGTCTTTCAGGGGATAGAAGATGGTGGCTTCTATGCCCTCGATGCGGAGAATGGGGAGACGCTATTCCGTTTTCAGACACCGCGGCAGATTCGAGCCAGTCCGCTAAGCTATGCGGTCGAGGGTAAACAGTATGTGACAGTGGTTTCCACCAATACGGTTGTAACCCTGGCGCTGCCCTGATCGGCAAAGGGGTTCTAGCGCCTTTGGTTTTCTGCACAAATCTGCACGAAGCTGACCGTTAGCAAGGATTCGAGGTCAGCTTCGCTCGACCTCTGCCAAGGCTTGGTCGAGAAGTTTTTGCAGCTTCACCGCATTGTTGCTGAAGATCCACTCCACACCCCGGTTGAGTTCCCGATACAGGCTATTGCGTGAATCGACAAATCCGGTTCCTACCCGTTGACCCGCCTGCTCGTGGCGCTGTTTCAATTCATCATTCAGCAACAGATAGTGCCCAGTCAGACCGCCGTAATCACCCGCTAAACTGGCCTTACTTATTATCCTGGTATTGGTCTCTGCCACTGGCAGACAGTATTTTCTCGGTAGAAAATCCGCCAGTTCAAACAGGCTTGGATCGAGTGCCAGCAGGTGGTAATCCTCTCCTGGAGTTAGCGAAGCCAGATGTTCGAGAAGAATTTGCGCCTGTTGTTGCTTTTGTGGAAAAGGCTCTTCCTTAATCTCGATCATCAAATGGGTGTTACCACCAAACTCTTCAATTAACTCAGCCAGCGAAGGAATCAGTGGCACTGCATCGCGCAGCTCGGCAAAACTGATCTCGCCAACAGTCATTGAATTACCGAAGACACGGCGGCAATCGACATCGTGGCAGACTACCGGCACCAGGTCCCTGGTCCAGCGAATATCGGTCTCGATACCCCACACGCCGTTTGTTCTTGCAATCTCATAGGCGCGCAGGGTATTTTCCATGACCTCTGTATTGTCATGTTCACCACGGTGGGAAATGATTTTGCAACTTTGCAGCACAGCTGTGGCCGGCACTTGCCGTGGGGTTATCGCCATCACCCAATCGACTACATGGCTTGCTATTTTAGTTACCGTGTCATTCAACGACTAGTGTTCCTACGGGTTTTCCAGGAGAGGATCATAGTATGCAATGCCGCGTGATGTGTCAGGTCTTAAAAAAGGAATCGCACTAGATGAACGAGGCAGATAGTGAATTGTCAGCACAGGGGGCTGTTAATCCCGGCACCCGACGGGAGATACTGGCCTGGGCATTTTACGATTTCGCCAATTCCGGCTACACCACGGTCGTATTGACTGCAATCTACAGCGCCTACTTCGTTGGCGTGGTCGCGGCCCAGCTCGACCAGCAATCTCCCGGCACCGGTACACTGCTATGGACGCTCTCAGTTGCCATCGCCAATTTCTGCGTGCTCATCAGCGGACCGGTGATCGGAGCCATCGCCGATTATAGGGCGTCTAAAAAATCCTTTCTGCTGCTAACCACCATAGCCTGTGTGTTATCGACTGGTCTGCTGGGTATTGCAGGGCCGGGTGCTGTACTTTTTGCAATGGCACTGGCGGTAGTTTCCTCCATCGCCTTCGCCAGTGGTGAAAACCTCATCGCAGCCTTTCTGCCGGAGATTGCCCATACTGACAACATGGGTCGTGTCTCCGGTTACGGCTGGAGCCTGGGTTATTTCGGTGGTCTGCTCACACTGGGGATTTGCCTGGCGTATATAAGCTGGGCGGAAGGCCAGGGTCTGGGAGCAACCCACTACGTGCCGATGTCCCTGCTTTTTACAGCCATAATCTTCGCTGTGACGGCGGCCCCAACTTTTCTCTGGCTAAACGAACGTGCCATCCCCAAACCACTGCCGCATGGATTGACCTACCTTCAAGCAGGCTTCGCCGAGGTGCGCAATACCCTGGTCCACACCGCTCAATTGCCAGACCTGTTCCGTTTCCTGGTGTGTCTTACGCTGTTCCAGGCGGGTGTTGCCACGGTAATCGTCGTGGCTGCCATCTATGCCCAGGAAGTCATTGGTTTCGACAGCCAGCAGCTAATCATTCTCATCATGGTGGTGAACTTTACGGCTGCCGCTGGTGCCTTCGTGTTCGGTTTCGCCCAGGACCACTGGGGCTCAGTGCCGAGCCTTGCGGCAGGGCTGTTGGTATGGATCGTGGCAATCGTGCTGACTCTACTGGCGGATACGGATCGGGATGTATGGATCGCCGCCAACCTGATCGGCCTGGCAATGGGAGCCACCCAGGCCGGAGGCCGCGCCTTGATAGGTCGGCTCACCCCCGAGGCGCGTAATGCCGAGTTCTTCGGTTTGTGGGGACTGGCCACAAGAGCGGCGGCAATACTGGGGCCAGTCAGTTACGGAATCACCAACCGCCTGACCAATGGTAATTACCAGGTGGCGCTGCTAACCACATTGGCATTCTTCGTGTTGGGGCTACTGATGTTGTTCACCGTCAATGAGGAACGCGGAGTACAGGCTGGTCGGTGTTATGGTGAGAAATAGATCCGTCCCTATTTCTCACATCCCAACTCGGCCAGTAACTGATTGGATTGTTTTAAATTCCTACCCGGAAACAGCGTCAGACTCGTCATGCGTTCAAGCTGATCGAGCGCTGCGGTATGTTCACAGAATGATTCGTGGGGGTGCAGGTCCTCTGAAAACACGAACACGGCATAGTCCGATCGATCGACAACCACCTTGAAAAATGCCACCGGCTTCTGCATAACAGGGGCTCTGGTACTAAGTGGCTCGGTGATCAGAAACAGTGGGCCGGTCACGACATGCAGCGTGTCTTTACTTCGCACCAGCCTATTCAGTGCCTGCTCCAACTGCAACCAGGCACCGCGCCTTAATGAGGAAGGCATCACGACCATGTTGCTGAGCTTGTTCAGATCCGGCCAGTAGGGTGTGTTGGCAAAACTGGTCATGGGTGCCAGGCGGGCACTGTATTCCTGCGCCAGGGAGGGCACGCTCTGCCCGGCGTAGAGACTATTAGCGGCGCTGATCTCCGCCAGTGTCAGACCCTGATCACCCAACTCTAACCGGTCCCAGGCGGGGGAGAATTCCACCAGTTCATCGGGTTGCCACTGTCGAGGTAATAACGAAGCAACACCGACAGCTTCGCCGGTCAACTGATAGGCGACCCAATCAGCGAGGCCTGTATAACCATTGAGCCCGGCCGCGTAGAGGTGATGAATGACAACATTGGCCTGTCTGGCCGACAGCTGCGACTGGTATTGCGGGCAAACTCCCTGACAGTGAGTAACGGCAACATCCTGCGCCTGTGCTGGGAGGATCATAATGGCAGTAAACAAGTGGGCTGAGAGCGCGAGACCCTGCCAGGCTGTGTTTTTATTTCGATATAATGTCATTAGAATCACTACCAGGTTTATTTTCGGACCGCAGAATAGCATAGTCTTCAGAATTGCATTTGCGATGGAACAAGAATTCCAGCTAATGATTGAAAACCTCAAGACATGCCCCTGCACATCGGGTAAAGCCTATAACAAGTGCTGTGGCCCGTTTCTGGAGCGCCATGCGACACCCCGCACAGTCAAACAGCTCATGCGCTCGAGATACACTGCCTTCGCATTGGGTGGTCACGGCGGCTACCTGCTGGATACCTGGCACCCTTCACAGTCAGTAGGCTTAACCGCCGAATCCTTGTCGCTAAAGGCGACACAGTGGCTGGGACTCAAAATCCTGGATTTCAGCCAGCAGGGCGATGCGGGTATGGTGGAGTTCGAGGCAAGCTATTCCGACAAAGAAGGCAATAAGGGAGTGCACCATGAAAAATCCCAGTTCGTCCGTGAGGGTGGAAAGTGGCTGTATCTGCGGCATGAAGCTTGATACTAACCATGGGGTGAAACCTGAGATTCTGCTCGCTCCCCTGAACTAGATCTTATTTTTGATAGATTGAAGCTGTATAGTCCCTGTCACGACTTATAATCGGTGCCAGACAATTCACAAGGATTAATAGATGCGCCTGCTGCTGTTCATCCTCATCTCAATCATTCTCTCGCCCATTCTGATCATTGGATTGATCGTCTATACATATCGCTTGCGCCGATTTTCAATTCCACAAAAGATCTCCGGCACCGCCAACGAGCCCCATGGGGCCCGGGTGCTTATGCACGTGGCTGGTACGCGAAAAGATTCAGTGGCCTACGCACTCTGCGGGCACTTGCCGGTGTATTCCTTAGCGGTCCGCTACTGCATGATCGAGGTTTTCCACCTGGCCTGTCTATTGAGCGGCTACAAGGGTTCATTCTTTTCCTATCCCGGACCACGACCGTCCACCCTGATGACTTTTATTTCCCATCGAACGTCATTCTTCGATGATGCCATCAACGACGCCCTGACCCGAGCGGACAATCCCGCCAGGCAATTCGTCGTGCTCGGTGCCGGTTTTGACACGCGCTGCTATGACCTCCCGACCGGAGCGGATGTGAAATGTTTCGAAGTAGACATGGCTCCGACGCTGAATGCAAAAATCACAGGGCTCAGATCGGCGGGTATTCCCCACGATCATGTAAGCTTTGTAGAAACCGATTTCAATCAGCAGACCTGGTTCGATGCTCTGGTGGATGCTGGACTCGATACCAGCCTCACCACGTTTATCCTATGGGAAGGCGTAACCATGTACCTTAACGAAGACGCTGTGCTCGATACGTTTAAACTCGCTGCGGGATTGCCAGAGGGTAGCGAAATCAGCTTCGACTATTTCAGCGGGGAACTGATCAATCTCGAGCCGCCCTACGAAAAAGTCGGTTCGCGCATGCTGAAATCTAGCATGAAGTACTACGAGGAGGAGCTCTTATACGGGATCAGTACGCAAAAACCCGCCCGAGAGAAGGTAGAGAAAGTGCTCAACGATTGTTGCTTGCAGTTAAGCAAGTTAGAGCACACACAGACTGAAGAGCCGCCGACAATTCCGATGTATTGTTTTGCAACGGCGCGCACGGACTGATCCTTTATTCTCCTACGAGAATTAGGGACAAATCAATTTTTCCATTAGTTCTATCAAGTTAACTGTAAACTTTTACAAGAATAGATCTATCCCAATTTACTCCGTGCGAATCGACTCCGTAGGATTTGACTGCGCCGCCTTTAGCGCCTGCCCCGCTACAGTAGCCAATGCCACCAGCATTGCCAGCACAATTGCCACACCGAAGATGTCCCAACTCACCGTGATACGATTGGCGAACATCCCCAGCCACTGATTGGCTAGAATCCAACTGACCGGTACGGCAATCAGGGCGGCCACCAGCACCGGCTTTGAAAAAGAATAGGACAATAGCAGAACGATTTGACCGGCCGAGGCACCCACAACTTTGCGAATCCCCACTTCCTTGCGCCGCTTTTCGGTCATGAATGAGGCAAGTGCAAACAGCCCCATGCAGGCGATGCCGATCGCCAGCAGGGTAAAGGCCTGCAACAAGCGACTGATCTGCTGCTCCAGGTGGTATTGCGTCTCGAAATCCTCTGCCAGAAAGAAATACTCGAAGGGAGTGTCAGGCACAAAGGATTCCCAGACCCGCTGAATTGCGGCGATGGTATCCGGTAGATTTTCCGCTACCAGTTTTACCGACACGAAGGCATAGGAGTCGGGACGAATATAGAGCACCAGCGGTTCGACTTCGAATTGCAGGGAGCGATAATTAAAATCCCGCATCACCCCGATGATATTGCGGCTGTCTGAGAACTGCCGTGTGAGCTCACGCCCGATGGGTTGTTGCGCATCGGTCCAACCCAACGCCTGGTAGGCCGCTTCGTTGAGCACGAAGGCACTGTCGGCATCGGTTTCATAGTCACGGGAAAATCCACGACCGGAAATTAGTCCCAGGGAATAGGTTTCGATGAAGTCATGATCCACCGGCAGGAAGAAGAAGGTCTGACCACCCTCATTCTGCCCCCTCTCAAGGTCGGCGACATTGCTGGGCATGGGACGACCCGGAACCGATTCCGAGGCAGTCACCTGCTGCACACCGGGTATGGCCAACAGGGTTTCGCGCAATGCCTCCAGCTGTTCCTCGAGTACGTCGGTGTAGTTGGCATTGATTACCAGAGTCTGTTCCTTGTCGAACCCCATGTCTGTCGACAGCATATAGTCGAGCTGTCGTTGTGCGATCAGTGAGCCGATGATCAGCATCACCGAGATGGCGAACTGGAAAACCACCAGGCTCTGCCGCAGCCAGGCTCTGGCTGAACCTGGACTGGATTGAGATTTCAGTGCATCACCGGGCCCGAATGAGGCGAGCACGAATGCCGGGTAGAGACCTGCCACTATCCCAACTCCAACTGCTCCGAACAGGAGACCCAATAATAGCGGCCATTGTTCAAGGTAATTCAATGCCAATGATTTCTCGGCCAGCGCATTGAAAGAAGGCAACAACAGTTGAATGGCGACCAATGCCACCACCAGCGAGATGACTGCGATAGTAATCGACTCTCCCAGAAACTGTGAGATTAACTGCTGCCGTTCGGCACCCAGAGTCTTACGTAAGCCCACTTCCTTGGCCCGCTCGGTGGAACGTGCCGTGGACAGGTTGATGAAGTTTATGCAGGCGATCAGCAGAACGAACAGGGCCACCGCGGCAAACACGAAAACAGTTTCCCGGGTACTATTATTGCCCAGTTCATAGCGATAATTGGACGTGAGATGAATGTCTTCCAGTGGCTGCAGGAAGAGGAACTGGCGATAGCCGCTATCAGCTTCTTCATCGCCTACATAGCGTGAAGGCATCTCGTACAACACATCCGCCACTGTATCCGGCCCGGTGCCCGGTAACAATTTCAAATAAGTATGGTACTGCAATCCCCACCAGTTCCACCCAGTAGCAGGCCCCTGCATCGACTCGAGAGTGGAGAATGAACCCAGCAGGTCGAAACTGAAATGGGATTGGGGGGGTACATCGGCGACCACAGCACGCACGGTCATGGTGCGCTCGGCAATCTCCACCAGTTGACCCACGGCATTTGCCGATCCGAAATAGCGCTGCGCGGTGGATTCGGTCATGACCAGGCTATCGGGAGTCACCAGTGCCTGGCTGAGATCACCCTGAATGCCCTGGAAGCTGAATACGTCGAAGAAAGCGGCATCTGCAAAATAGGCCTGCTCCTCGAAAAAAGAAATATCACCGTAGGTCACGCTCACCGGATTGCGATTCAGGCGCGTGCCTGCTTCTATCTGCGTCGTTTCACTCAGAGCGGCCGGTAGCATCGGTGCGGAAGCGGCAGAGGAAAATTCCGGGGCTCCACCGGTGGAGAATCGCTCCACGCGGAGGCGGTAGATACGGCCTGAGTCATCATGGAATTTATCGAAACTGAGTTCGTCGACGACGAACAACATGATCAGGATGGAACATACCATTCCCAGGCTCAGCCCTGCGACATTGATTGCAAAGCTGATCCGGTTCCTGAGTAAGGAACGCAGCGTTACTTTCAGATAGTTCTTGAACATGGCGCGAGAAGCTCCGGAGTGCAGGTTCTGATTATTGTGTTATTAGACTACTGGCTGGAATAGAAGGTTTACACCGCTATGCGCTGAATGTCCAAAGAAAAGAGTTGGAACTATTCCGAAATACGTTTGCACAATCGTCTCTAATTGTTAAGAATCGAATAAACGGGCGGACTGCAATCCTATGAATATTCAACCATCTCAGGCCACGCTGGGCACAATTATTACCGGAATAAGCCTGGCTGAATTAGGCGATTCAGTGTGGCAGGAGCTCGAAGCGGCGTTCCTGGAATTCGGTCTGCTGGTATTTCCCGCTCAGCACCTGTCCCATGCCGACCAGGCTGCATTCGGTCGTCGCTTCGGCGAAATCGAGCAGCTTCAGTCCGGCAAGGATGTCGTCCCGCTCAGCAATCAGCGCCGTGATGGCAGCCTGCGCAAAGAAAAAGAGCACCTCATGCAGATCCTGATTGGCAATGAAGGCTGGCATACCGACAGCTCCTATATGCCGCTGACATCCAAGGCGGCCATGTTGTCTGCCCACACCGTGCCCAGTAGCGGCGGACAAACTGAGTGGGCCGATGCCCGGGCAGGATACGAAACTCTCGATCAAGCGACCCGCGAACGTATCGCTGACCTGACAGCCCATCATTCGCTTTACTATTCCCAGGCCAAAATCGGGCACGAAGCCAAGCCAGGCGCCAGCTTCGGCCTGCACGACCAAGCCCCACCCTTGCGCCCGCTGGTGAAGGTGCACCCGCTTACCGGCAGGCCGGCCCTGTTCGTCGGTCGACATGCCTACGGCATTCCCGGCCTTTCCGAGAGCGAGTCCGAAGCGCTGATTGCCGAGTTGATGAATGCCATCTGCCAGCCCGAACACATCTACACCCACCAATGGCAACCCGGCGACATCGCCGTGTGGGATAATCGTGCCTTGCTGCATCGCGCCCGGCCCTATGATATTTCCGAACCCCGCGTGATGTTCCACACCCGCATCGCCGGTGATCCACAGTTTGAAACGGCGCTGCAAGTTTAGAATCAAAGGGGTCAGAGTAATTT
>DMJN01000044.1:19572-33155 GCA_003451715.1 Gammaproteobacteria bacterium
AAATTACTCTGACCCCTTTGATTCAGGGCCTTACCCGCACATACTTCTCAAACCGCTGCCGTCCTACCTGACCGGCATAGATATTTCCCTCGGCATCGGAGGCCAGAAACTCGATGCCGCTGCCTGTAGGTACTTCATAGTCGGGAATGAATTCGGTGACGTAACCGGAGTTCACATCACCGATGCGAATACCGCGCTGCCAACCGCGATTCCACTGTTCGCCGGACATGCCGTCGGCGACATAGATCGTGTCGCTGGGATCGATCCAGATACCGCTAGGCCGGCCGAACTGGGTCCAGATATCCAGCAGCTCGCCATCCTGGTTAAAGATCTGGATACGATTGTTGCCACGGTCGGCGACAAACAGGCGCCCCTGTGAATCCATCTTCAGGTCATGGGGGTCGTTAAAGCGCCCGCTTTCACGGCTGGTGTCCTGCACTCCGCCACCGAGTTGCAGAAGTAATTCACCGCTGGCGGAGAATTTCATGACGCGGTTGTTGCCGCCGCGATGTCCGTCTGCCACCCAGATTTCACCATTCGGCGCCACTAATACTGCCGCCGGCCCATTGAAATGGGTAGCATCGTCCCCGGATTCGCCTGCCTCACCCAACCGCATGAGAACCTCACCATCGGAGTTCATCTTGATCACCTGGTGGCCCATACCCCTTTCCATGCCAGGTTCTCCCCGTGCATCACCATCCGGAGCACCTTCGGTAATCCAGAAGTTGCCATCGGCATCCATGTCGAAGCCATGGGGCCAGGCGAATACACCGGCACCGACGCTCTTCACCGTGTTGCCTTCCCCGTCCAGCTTGTGGAGGGGATTGAGATCTGATCCGGCACATTGATTGCTGCCACAACGCTCCAGTACCCAGATATGCTGACCATCGGGATCGGGCTGTACGCCGGTTACCACGCCCATGGTGCGTCCCCCTGGGAGTTCGCCCCAGTCGTAGATTACCTGGTAGGGATTTTCCTGGGCTGACGCGGGAACCGCTAAACCACTGGTGACCAGAATGACAAGCAGCAAGCCACGTATTCGGCTTAATTGGTAACCAGGCCCGCATTGTTGCAATGGATTGCGAAGCATAGGGTGCTCCTGTTTCTCTTTGGCTGGGTTCGAGTTAAGAATACATCAAGCGTGTGCAAATGCTACTTAGAATAGATCAAGAATTCACTAAACGCGTAAACAGGTCCTGCAGAGCTGAGCCCTGGCAGATTCACGTACGCAGTGCATTCGGAATTAGTGAAATGCGCCCACCATAAAATTGATACACTGGCGATCAGGTCGCTTCCCCTACAAACCGCTGTGGAATAGCTGACAAGCAAGGTGCTGTAGACTCCAGAAACTAACAGGGAAATCTAAATGTCCCGCAACCCTCAAAACTCGATCAAGTTTTTCCTGTTTGCAGTGTTCGCACTATCGGGATTTTGTGGGTTGATCTATGAGTCCATCTGGACTCACTACATCAAACTGATTCTCGGGCACGCGGCTTATGCTCAGACTCTGGTGCTGTCTATCTTCATGGCTGGAATGGCTATAGGCGCTACACTCACCGCCAGAAAAAAGCATGCGCTAAAGCACCCACTACTGACCTACGCCATCGCTGAACTGATCATCGGCCTGTGAGGAATCAGCTTCCATCCCCTGTTCCTGTCCGTGGAGGCAATACTTCACGAATCTCTAATCCCCTCAGTTGATTCAGTGTTCCTGATTGAATTCATGCGTTGGAGCATAGCGGCAGCCTTGATATTGCCCCAATCCATTCTGCTGGGCACCACATTTCCCCTTATCGGAACGGCTATCGTGCGCATGGACCAACAGCACGCCGGCTCCACCCTGGGGATGCTCTATTTCACTAACAGTATCGGCGCCGCCATCGGTGTGCTGGTGAGTGTGTTCTATCTGATCGGCCTGATGGGCTTACCAGGCGCGATTTTTACGGCTGGGCTCATCAATATCTTCATTGCATTTGTTATTTGGAGCTACTGCAGGCGCGGCTCTATCCTGGCAACTACCGAGGCGATATCGCCTGCAACGACTCCCAGTAGCATCCAATTTGATGCGCGCTGGTTAGCGGGTATAGCACTGCTCACTGGTCTGGCCTCGTTCTTTTACGAGATCGCCTGGATTCGAATGCTCTCTCTGGTGCTGGGTTCTTCCATGCAGGCCTTCGAACTCATGCTTTCCGCATTCATTACTGGCCTGGCATTCGGTGGGTTATGGATCCGCAACAGGATAGAGAAGATCGACAACCCCATCCTGTTCCTGGGCAGGGTACAAATCATCATGGGCTTGTGTGCTGTGGCCACCCTGCCACTGTACAACCAGATGTTCGACTTCATGAGCTTCCTGATGGATAGCCTGTCCAAGAACGAAAGTGGCTACCTGTTATTCAATCTGGGCAGTCATTTCATCGCCTTACTGATCATGCTACCCGCAACATTTATGGCGGGAATGACGCTGCCACTAATTACTTTTACCCTGCTCAAGATGAACCAGGGTGAAGCCAGCATAGGACGTGTGTATGCATTCAATACCATCGGCGCGATAATCGGCATCATACTGGCAGTGCATATAGCCATGCCGCTGATTGGCACCAAGGGATTGATAATCTGCGGCGGTTTAGTGGATCTTGGCCTGGGGATATTTCTTATCACACGCTTCGTGGACAAGACTCGCTCCAGCTCTCGGCTCGCACTCGAATATGCCCTTCCCGTAGCGTTCTTACTGGTGGTTTCTTTCGGTACTCAATTCGACACAATTGCCTTGTCATCGGGCGTGTTTCGCTATGGTGGGACTACATTTTCTGGACCGGCCGAGGTCTTGTACTACCAAAATGGGAAGACTGCGAGCATATCCGTTGTCGAGATCGCCGATGGCACCCTATCGTTGGCGACCAATGGGAAGGCCGATGCCGCTATTTATCCGTCGGATGAAGACTATGGTTCAGATGAAGCTACGATGACGATGCTGGCAGCACTGCCACTTGCCATTCACCCCGGCGCACAAACCGTGGCAAATATCGGGCTGGGCTCAGGGCTCACTACTCACACTCTGCTACTGAGCCCACAGCTGGCCCGTATCGACACGATTGAGATAGAACCTGCCTTGACGGAAGCCATCAAGCACTTCGGCGCACATACGGAAAATGTACTCAACGACCCACGTAGCCGAATCGTTCATGATGATGCCAAGTCATTCTTCTCTCGCAATAACGCTCGCTATGACATTATCGTCTCGGAACCATCTAACCCCTGGGTGGCCGGTATCGCCAGCCTTTTTTCCATGGAATTCTATCGCCATATCAGCCGTCATCTGAACGACGATGGCATCTTCGTACAATGGCTACACTTGTATGAATCGAATTTGAACCTGGTGACCTCTGCCTTCAATGCGCTGGACCTATCCTTCGATGATTACGCCGTATACAATGCCAACGATGAGGACATCATCATCGTTGCCAGCAACGGCCGCGATCCCAGCAGGCTCAGCGACACCCTGTTTACCAACAACGCACTCACTCAACAACTCAATCGTGTACATCTGCTTGCCACCGTTGACTTAAGTGCCCGGTTTATTGGCAACAAGCCCATGCTGCAACCGTATTTCGATGCATCGCAAATACCCGCCAACTCAGATTACTTTCCAACTCTGGGCCTGTATGGGACCCGGAGTCGTTTCCTGCAGGAAAACGCTCGAGAACTGACGGAGCTGCATACCGCCGATTTTCCACCGGCAATGCTGACCAATCCGATAGTCAATAATCCCGCAACCGGGCTCTACTTTATGGGTGACCGAGCTAAACGAACGGCCCGCAATATCGTGGCAATGTTATCTGCTTCGGAAGTATTGCCCTACCCGGTCTATTCTGGTGATGAAAACTATTTCATGGATCTGCGGGAAAAAGTCAACATAGTGAGCACACTGCTCGATTCCTGCCAGGCTTTGACCAATAAACAACAATTGTTTGGCAATAGCCTGCACGCAATTGCGGTTAACACTCTTTCGTTTGTCGATTCTGAAGAAATGCAATTATTCTGGCGGCAACTGGGGAGCCATGCCTGCCTGGAAGCCTGGCCGGTGGGTATCCAGAAATGGATGAAACTCTACTTAGCCATAGGGTTAAAACAACACCAGCAGACGATTACCCTGGCCACAGATCTGGCGAGCTCAAATGTCATGTCTCTTCCATCTCAAATAAATTTTCTGACTGGGGCAACTCTAACAGCTTATATTAAACAGGGAAGGACTGAATTGGCTCGCCAGTTTGCCTACGAGATTATAGATAATTCTACAGAAGAGGCTCCGTTTCCTCTCTATATCAGGCTGTTATTCGCACAGCTTGGAATTATCGATCGGTAGACAGTTCAACGGGGGTTATAACTGGAGGATTCTTTAGCAGTAGCCTTCATCCAGACAACTGCCCCCGATAGACCACTGAATGGGTGTAGTGATGCCATCGGCAGTCAATTCAAATTTGACCTTTTCGAGGTTGGAACCATCCTTCTTCCATTCGGCTTTAATCACGCCCTTATGCACATGAATACCGTGTGTGCTTGCAGCCGACTTCTGAGCATCGGGAATGCCGTTTTCGCCTTCTTGCATATCATCCAGGGAGCTGAGTCTACCGGCTTCAGCCGCCACGATAATTGCTGTCCTGTAGATGCTGGTTAACAGGACAACCTCGGAGTAGCGTGCCCGATCCGAATAGCGTTCGTAGGAAGGAAGTGCTACGGAAGCCAAAATACCAATAATGGCCACTACGATCATTAGTTCGATCAAGGTGAATCCGCTTGTTGAATTACTGTCCTTCATAGGAATTTCATTTGGCCTGGATATTTGTTGTCGCATTCTAGTCAGTGACAAGTTTTAAGTCGAGCTACCTACCGGGTTCCATCACTGTACCAGAATGGGTTCGTGCTCATAGTTGGTTACATAGATCTGACTGTAGCCGTGAAATTGCGGGTTCGGATGTGATACGCGAACCTCATTGCCATTTTGAGAAATCAGATTCGGTACACTCGATTCTGTACAACGCAGGGATTCATCCGGCAGTTCGTTTTCTTCCAATATCATGCCGATCTCCTGGAAAAGGTACAGGCAATCTTCGAGCGCATGGGCTGCTTCTCTTGCTGCTACCGCCTCAGTATCGAATTCAAATATGCGCGGGTAGGCGTAAAGCAAGAGAGAGAAAAATATCATGCCAACAGACGCAGCAACTGCTACCCCAATGATGACTCGATCTTTTCCTTTACCTCCAGCGGCTGAACCGAGATCACCTTCTTGCGACATTATCTGCCCAAAGTCATCTTTGGGCTTGTTCATCTTATTTGACTCAACTGCAACAAATGTCTCGGTTTCTATTGCGCCAGCACATTTCTCACAATATTCACCGGAGTCGAGGAACTGCGTGCACATGCCACACATTTCAACATCGCAGCGTTTGCAATGTCCTACAGTCGGTGCATTTGGGTGATTTTTACAGGCCTACCGGGTTGCTCCTTAAGTGTTTTTCGGTGTGAAAGCTGCTGTTCAGAATTCTCACCGTATCGACGCACATTGCTACTCTGGCAATATAATCCATCGACCATCTAATAATATTTTACATCAAAATACTTAATCTCAATCCAATCGAGATCACAAAAACCACACTCCATTGGTCCTTTGGCAATCCAGAGAGTCCAACAGCATATGAATGACCAGCCCGACCCCTATATAGCGTGTTTTAGGGAAAAAGCAGAGCACTGTATAAGGACCTAGTAGCATCGGTTCATGTAGTGGATGAGTACCCATGCTACAGCGACTCGGATCATAAATCGGGTCTGCCAACACATGATCGATATCCACCAACATCGTGGCAATCATCAACAGGAAAGCCTTCTGCCATTGCTTCCGAAAGAAAGCGAGGGTCACTGCCCCGGGCGCAAGAAAGTGTAGCGCAAAATGAAGGGATAGTATGCCTGTCACGCGCTATTATTGCTCCAATGCGAAAACCCAAATCGCCGCACCACCTTTCGGTGAATCATTGACTGGCATGCCTTCCTGCTCTGCAAAAATTTCATACATGCGGCTCCAGTCGTTGACATGGTAGCCGGTTTGACCGACGACTACGGCCAGGTATTGAATCCCTTCCACCGCATAGCTGACGATCGTCGAACTCGGCACATCGTCGAGCGCGGTTTCCCAGAGAACTTCGCCGGTGTTCTCATCAAGGGCTTTTAGCACCCGGTTCAGGTCGCCCGCAAATATCAGCCCACCTGCCGTTGCCAGGATGGAACTGATGACTGGACTCGGTTGCCGGTGTAGCCAGTCGAACTCCTGCCTACCCAGGTCCAGAGCCTGGATACGTCCCATATTGCCATTACTGTCCGGGTTCAGGGCCTCGCTGAACTGCATGCCTGTCGTCAGAACCTGGTAGCGCCCCTCCGGACCCGCTTCGATACAGCCTTCGTTAAGGGGCAAATAGAGACGTTTGGTATTGGGATTGAATGCCGCAGGCGGCCAGCTCTTGGTGCCATAATGGGTAGAACATACCAATCGGGTTTCTTCCAATTGAGGGTTGGTATAGGCATTGATTGTCTTGTATCCGGTTTCCGGGTCGATGGCAGTGACGACATTCTGCAGCCCCACATCCATCGAAAACAGGTATTCACCGGTTGCGGCATCCACGGCATCGAGAATGCCCAGCTTGCCCATGTTGACCACCGCCTTGCGCGATTCTCCCTCGAATGGAATGGAGACAATCTGCCTCTCGAATGCCCAATCCAGGTCCCACTGGTCATTCTCCAGGTGCTGGTAATACCATACCAATTCTCCACTGTCGGGATTCAGGGCAATGGTGGCATTGGTATACAGCGCATCATTATTTATACCGTCGATATTAACCGGGTATTGCAGCGGTGCCGTATCGTAGGTCGGCGCTACGCCAAAATACACCAGGTTCAACTCTTCGTCATAGGCACCGGCGTTCCAGACTGAGCCGCCGCTGCGTTCCTCGATAGGCAGTCCATTCCAGGTATTCTCGCCAGGTTCACCGGGTCTTGGGATGGTGTTGAAGCGCCATTTTTGTGCACCGGTCTCATTATCCAGGCCAAGTATCCAGCCTCCCTTCGCTATGCGTAGTGAAGTAATGCCCTGGATAACCGTGTCGCCAACGACAAAGGGGGCCATCCTGAGGTGATAGCCTTCCAGCCCTGGCTCGGTTTCGATGTCATGATTCCAGATCAACTCACCGCTAAGGGCATCTAGGGCCAGCACGTGGAGATCGGAAGTAGGCACGTAGACCTTATCGCCATGCAGTGCGATGCCTTTCTTCTGGCTGGAGCGAACTTCAGACTCATGCTGATAACGCCACAGCAGTGAGCCGTTTGTGGAATCGATGGCCAGTACGGTATCGGGATAGGTAAACAGGAACATGATGCCATCGTGGATGATGGGCCCTGGATTGTTAACACCTGGCTGCAGCGGCATGCGCCAACTCAGTGCTAAATCGGAGACTGTCTCCCGGCTAATTTGATCCAGTGAACTGTATCCCTGATTGTCGTAGCTGCGCTGCCATAACAACCAATCTTCGGCAGGTGGATTGTTGAGCATATCATTCGTGACCGGGGTCAGTCTTCCCAGTACGTCTGCCGCTCCACCAGCGATGTTGATTACTTGTGAAGATGTTGCTCCATCAGTCATGTCGGGCAATAAGGCCGCAGATTGAAGACTGAGAGCATTGTCTGCTGTATTCGAAGCGGCATCTATTCCGCTAAACGATAGAATATAGGCAGCAAGCGCTGCGTAGTCCTGCTCATCCAGACCGCTCGCATTACCGGGAGGCATTTGTCGAAGTTCAGTGGCAAACTCGCTGAGCGGTGCGCCACTCCACTTGGAGGCAAAGCTGTCTCCGGACAGATTCGGAACCACCGCAGCCCCTTCCAAGCTTACCCCATGACAGGAAGCACAGTTTATGTCGTACGTGAGTTTACCCTGGCTCACCTGGACCTCGGTAAAGCTAGCGGTTTCGATCGTGTCTTGCGCGTTGCCTGCTATCGGCATCAATAAAACCGATTGAGTCAGAGCAGCTATCGATAGCAGGGAGAGTTTATTTGGTGCATCGATCATCCGAAGTGAATCCTTTTCATTGCTCCTTTCGGGTACACGCTATATATAATATGGATCGAGCTATATTGCTACTCTCGTGCTCATGGCTTGGGTACTATTAATGCTCTACCGACTCACTGTGCAAGAAAGAGCATGATTAATGCGCTCTACCGCTGTAGTGAGAACAGTGGATATGAAGAGTTTGGAGACAGAAAATGAAAGACAGGATCACAGCCAACACCTATTTACGGCAGCATCCTATGAGCAAATTCTGCGCTACAGTCGCGGTGGGCTTACTCTGGTCTAGCCTCGCCCTGGGGCAGAACCCGGGATCGTGGCAGGCACTTCCGGATATGCCGGTCGGGAAATGGGAGCCGGGTACGGTGGTGCTGGATGACAAACTGTACATCTTCGGCGGCTACACCGATGGCGTGGTCTCCAGCAAGCGCTCGGAGATTTTCGATCCATCCGACAATAGCTGGACCCTGATACAGGAACTTCCCAGCGCCATCACCCACATGAACATGGTTCTCGATGGCAGAACCGTATGGTTCGCTGGTGGCTTCAAGGATGGCTACCGGGGCCACGCTATCGCCGAGGTATGGAGCTACGCAATCGATATTGATCGCTATACGGCAGCACCTTTACTTCCCGAGCCGCGTGCCGGCGGTGGATTGGCGGTGCTCGATGGTAAGCTGCACTATTTCGGCGGACTCATGGCCGACCGGGATACCGATTCCAGTGATCACTGGGTGCTCGACTTGGAAGACTGGGCTCAAGGCTTAGCCAGTTGGTCCCAGGCCGCTCCCATGCCGGTGCCCCGCAATCAGTTCTCCACCGTAGTCTTCGACAACGAAATCTATGCCATTGGCGGGCAGTTCCATCACGACAGCGAGCAACTCGATCAGCCACGAACCGATATCTATGACCCACAAACCGATTCCTGGAGCAGTGGCCCCTCCCTTCCCAAGGGACATTCCCATGCCGAGGGCGCCACCTTCGTACACGATGGAAAGATCTACATGATCGGCGGCCACACCACACCGGCCGGAGGAAGCAAATCCCAGGATCCAGACATCCTCAGTCTGGCCAGGGGCGGACAATGGCAGAAAGTCGGCGAATTACCCGGGCCGCTCTCCTCACCGGCTGCGGCCATCATCAGAGACAACCTCTACGTCGCAGGCGGAGCACAAGGCGGCAGTGTGGTGCAATCAAAGATGTGGGTGAGCCCGGCCCCGTAATCAAAGGGAGCAAGTACACTTGATTCCTGCTGATTCTGGCATTTAGTCAGGCAAGGCGAAGACAATGAGTTCGGCATCGTCATTCCTGCCGCCGCCGGCCACCGCAATATATTGCCGACCTTCGTGCAGGTAACTCATAACTGGTCCGTGCAGGCGCCGGTCGAGCATGACCTCACCCACCTTTTCACCGTTGGTCTTATCCAGGGCCACCAGGATTGAGCCCTCTGCTTCCGGACTGACTTCGTCTTTCTGTGCCAGGTGTGAAACCACCAGTGACTTGGTAATCAAGATGCCGCCTTCGGAGGAGACATCGCTGAAGACACTGCCAAGATCCGGCAGATTCAGATGTGCCAGCGCCGGGTGATTGGCTGGCCCCTTACCAAAGGGTACCTGCCAGACATGCTCTCCCGAATCCAGATCGATGGCGGTAATGCGCCGATAGGGTGGTTTTACCAGTGGCAGCCCCATCGGACCGATATTGCGCTGCACCTGGATAACATAGGGCCAGACAGAGGTACCTTCTGGCGGCGCCACCAGTGACATTGCATAGGGTCGAGTGTGGGAAGGCACATAGAGAATATTGGTTTCAGGATCGATATTGGCACCGGGAAAGTTGGCGCCGCCACCGGCGCCCGGCAGGAAGATAGTCGCCAGTTTGCCATCGGTGCCGGCTGCGATCGGTGGTGTAAAAATCGGACCCATCACGAAGTCCTCGGCCATCTCCCGTGCCGCCGCATTGATCTCCGGCGTGAAATCGATCAGATCATCTTCACTCATACCCTGGCGCTCAAACGGCAACGGCCAGGTAGGATGGGGCTGGGTGGGATGGGTGCGCTCACCAGCCACATTGCTCTGGGGAACCGGCCGCTCTTCGATGGGCCAGACAGGTTCACCGGTAATGCGGTCGAATACATAGGTCCACCCGGTCTTGGACACTTGGGCGACCGCCTTGATAGGCCGACCATCCACCACGATATCCACCAGGTTTGGGGCCGATGCAATATCGTAATCCCACAGGCCATGATGCACGGTCTGAAAATGCCAGAGCCGTTCACCGGTTTCCGCATCGAGTGCCACCAGGGATTCGGCGTAGACATTTTCTCCCAGTCGATAGCCGCCCCAGTAGTCATTAGTGGGCGTCGAGATCGGCAGGTACACGATACCCGCCTCATCGTCGGCAGACATGAAAGTCCACACGTTGGTGTTACCGGCTACACGCCAGGAACCGCCCTCCCAGGTCTCGTTAAAATCCTCCCCCTCCTGGGGAATGGTATTAAAACGCCATTTGAACTGGCCGGTGTAGGCATCGTAAGCACGCACATGGCCCGGCGGACTGCGGTTGTTCATGGTGTAGTCGTAGATCTTCGATCCCACGACGACAGAAGTACCGACCGCAATGGGCGGCGCGCCATGGGTAATATTGTTCATTTCAAATTCGAGCTTGCCGAAATTATTTTTCAGATCGACAAAGCCATTGTCACCGAAGTCAGGATCGGGTTGGCCTGTTTCCATATCGATGGACACCAGTTGCTTACCCAGTGTGGCAATGAAGATGCGTTCGATCTCACCATCGGTCCAGTACTCGATGCCGCGAGTTTGCGCTGGTGAGAACAGTGGTGGACCAAGCCGATAACTCTCGGGATCGAAAATCCAGATCTCTTCACCTGTGGCTGGATTCAGTGCGACCACCTGGCCATGGTTGGTATTGGTGTACATCACACCATCTACCAGCAGTGGTGCAGCCCGGTAGTCACCAGTCGGAAAGTTCAGATCTTCAGGAAGCCGTCTATCGGCAGACTGCCAGCGCCAGGCTATTTCGAGATCTGCGAAATTACTTGCATTGATCTGGTCCAGCGCCGTGTATTTTTGCGAGGCGTGGTTCGCGCCGGCGTGGTGCCATTCACCGCCTGCCTCGGTGACCTGTTCCACTTCAGGAGCACAAGAGGCTATGAGGACTACACCTATGCTAACCAGACTTGCTTTGTTCATGATTGCCTTACTGCTTAACAGTGAGTAGTTCAATACACTTCTGGAGGAGGCAATGATTGCAAGACCTGCAAACATAACACCGTAGAAGTTTTCCTATGTTCAGTGAGCCAATTTATCAGGAAAACATATCGAAGGTGTCGAAACTGCCATTCAATAATGCACCGTCGTCAGAATATCCAAGCCATTCTTTAGTCATGGTCTGGTAGACCCGGCGAAAATCTGTCGTATAGTCGAGATTATCGCCTTCCGCCAGTTCGGTCAGGCTGGGCAATTCACCATAGTGACCACCCTTTACCTGATTGCCTATGACGAACATGGCGTTGGCGGCGCCATGGTCGGTTCCCAGGCTGACGTTTTCAGGTACACGGCGACCAAACTCGGAGAAGAGCATCAGCGCGACATCGTCGGCTCGACCGATACGTTCCAGGTCCCGTATAAAAGCAGAAACGGCATCCGAGGTATAGGTGAGCAGGCGCCGGTGCACATTGTTCTGGAACACATGGGTGTCGAAGGCGTTATTGCGGTAGGACACGTAGTACAGACGTGTCGGCATGCCGGCTTCCAACAATGACACCACCTTGGGCAGATCGAGACTGTTAACGCCATAGTCCACCGGCGAGCTGTAATTCGACCAGGCCTCCCGTACCAGTGCCGAGGCATCGTTGGCACTGCGAGCGATATCCAGCAGAAAGCGTCGCGACGGATTGTCGACCTGACCGATATCAGGTGTTCCAGAGAGGGCTTCTTTTTCCTCGAAGAACGCTTCACGCATGAATCTATTGGGAGAATCGAACACCACCGGCACGTGGCGTTCACTGCGTACCGCCAGTGATTGTCGCGCGGCGATATTTACCAGGAAGTTAGCTGGCGCGGAAGGCTCCATAGAATCGGCCAGGCGTCCCACCCAGCCATACTCATCGCCGCTGTTGGGCGCTGCAGTATGCCAATAGGCCATGGATGTGAAATGAGAGTAAGATGGATTCTCATAGCCACAGCCATGCACGATAGCCATCTTGCCGTCTTTGTAGAGACGCTCGAAACCCGCCATTCCCGGGTTAAAGCCGAAATGATCGTCGATCACTCGCAGCTCATTCTGCGGCAGCCCGATACTGGGTCGATGTCGATAATACGCATCGTCGCCATAGGGGACAATCGTGTTGAGACCGTCATTACCGCCGGATAACTCCAGGATCACCAGTATCTTGCCGTTTGCCGCGGCGGCATCTGCCGCTTCGGCAACGCTGCCAAACAGCGAAGGAGCCATTGCAGGACCGAGCACTGTGCCACCCAGTCCGGCGATACCCAGCCCGCTTATGCCTGCTCTAAGTATTTCGCGACGCTGCAGTGTTTTTCCAACTTGCTTGTGATTTTTCATAACATACCTTCTACAAAATTTTAAAAGGCTAACCTAATTGGTACTCTGGCTGGCTCAAGAGTAGGTGCAGCATCATGCGCAGGGAATCTTCCATGTAGGTACGCGCCGCCATGATATCCGAAGTGCCCAGCTGGTTATCCAGGAAATCGATCAACATGCCGCGGGAATCCTGCCCCGGAGCTACACGCATGAAGCGCGCAATAAAATAATCCACCACGTCGTTGGTGCTGCGCAGCCCTTCATCGATTACCAGTTCGCTCAAGTTCAAGCGTGCCGTGTGACGCGGGATGGGTTTGACCCGCTCGATCGCCATCTGCCATCCGCGAAAACTGCCGTAGCGTGTATTAAAGTCTTCGTCGCGATCGGCAAGCACATTTGACTCCGCCATGATCTGCCCTTCACCCAGGGTAGAGGGCTGAGTGGCCGAGGTGATATCCAGCCCCTCCCGTATGCGCCGCGCAACGCTCTGAATTTCGCGACTGCCATTGCGTCGGTCTGACGGAATGTAATTGATATCGGGAAACAACACATCGCGGGCGAAGTTACCCCGCTCCAGCAGCAAACCCGGTGTCACCCAGCTGCGTCCACCTGCCCAGCCCGCGACCGTTGGCGGTCGAAACAGCGTCTGGCCCAATGCACCGGTGGACTGATTAAAGTCTGGTACGCCCGGCACATAGTCCAGCCCGAGTTTTCGATAAGTGGACACCGCCAGCTCTACAGGACTCTTGATGTGAGTACCCACAGAAGCCGCGCTGTAGAAATCCTTGGACAGGAGCATGGTTTCCAGGAGTGTGGCCACATCATAGTCGGCATCCCGAAATACCGTACCCAACTGAGATTGAAGTTCCGCACTGAGTTGCTGACGCACAAAGAACCGATAGAGCTT
>DMJN01000135.1 GCA_003451715.1 Gammaproteobacteria bacterium
GTATTGCGTTGTCTGGAACTATCGGCACGGTAGAAGGGTTCACTGATCTGCGACAGATGCTTCTCGGAGATTCCTTCGCCGTGGTCTATGACCTCGAGAACGGCGCGATCATCATCAAAACTGACTATAACCAGAATGGATTTCTCTTCACCATGGCGCATCCCGTTGTTCAACAGGTTGGTGATGAGGAGCCGTATCCGCAACTTGTCGAGATGGAATTCTTCATCATTTTTGGGCGTCACGATCTCCAGCCCGCCCTCATAGGATTCGAATTGCTCAGCCACTGAACGGACAAACTCGGCAAATTGCACTGGCTCAGCCACCAATACGGCATGCTCATTATTAAGGCGCTCTGCTTCCAGCAGATCGGAGATTAGCAGGTCGATCTCATCGATGTCTTCACGTAGTTGCTCTCTCTCTTCGCTGGAGGGCATGAACTCCAGGCGTAGCTTGGCTTTGGTTATCGGAGTGCGTAGCTCATGACTAATAGCCATCAACAGTTGTCGCTTCGCTTCGAGCATGGATTGCAGCGAGTCGGCCATGTGATTGATACTTTCAGTCAGTTCCCCCAGTTCATCCTGGCGATTGCTCTTTACCCGATAACTTAAATCGCCTTTCTCGATTCGGTTCGCGCCCTTTCTAAGGAGGCGAACCGGGTCCAGCAACTTGTTTACCATGAAGTAATTGATAAACAGCACGAGTGCAGCGAGTGCAAGACCAATATAGAGAATGACGTAGTTAAAGCTGTTGTTGTTGGTGGCGCGAGGATAAAGAAAAATGTCGTAGCCACCACGTTGCACCCTGATGATTTCTTCGCTGTTAACCGTCCTTCTTTCGGCATCGTTGGTCAGAGTTTCACTGTATTCTGAGGCATCGACATTGAGGCGGTTCTCAGGATCTGAACTCCAGCGCATGATGGGATTGTGAATATTGATAGTCCAGTCAAGCTCATTAGCCAGCCGTAGAGCATCTGTTAAGTTCGGTGGTGCACCGATATCTTCGATTATTGAATCAATGTTGCGCGCGAAGTAGTCGGGAATTGCTTCGACAGTAAGGCTGTCTTCAGTTATCGCCTGCAGCGAAAGAGAGATAATTATAAAGAATAGAACCAGTGTGATGCCAAAAATCAACAGCAATCGAACAAATAAAGATTTCTTGACTTGAGCTACGAGAGGAATCATGGCTTTATTACTGTCATTGGAACTGTTCGAGGGTATTCATGTTTACGCATGGAAGACTTGCTGTAAGCAAGAGTGGCCATGCATTTTTTGGAGGTTTCCTAAATTTGTTCACCGACAAATGTATATCCCCGGCCCCAAACTGTTTTTATAAATCTTGGTGTTTTTGACGTGTCTCTTAATTTGTGTCTCAAACGACTAACTAGCGTATCCACCGCACGCGAAAAAAGTTCCGCATCAATACCGCGCAAGCGATTCATCAACTCGTCACGGGTAAAAGTCTTGTTGGGAAATTGCATGAACAGAATGAGCAATTCATATTCCATGGTGGTCAGATCAAGTATATCTCTATCGAGTTTAACTTCTCTTCGGGAGACTTCTACTTCGAGACCATTGATAGGCTTGATATCCCTCATGCTGTGGTCATCGCTACTGCGTCGCAAAATATTATGGATTCGGGCTACCAGCTCTCTGGGTTCGAAGGGTTTGGGCAGGTAGTCATCGGCACCCAGTTCCAGGCCCACAATTCGATCGGTGACTTCGGCGTGGGCAGTTAACATGAGTATGGGCAATTGACCATAAATTGAAGACTTCGCCCGAATTTCCCTGCAAATCTCGAAACCATCTTTCTCCGGTAACATCACATCGAGGATCAGGAGATCAGGTTTCACCTTTTTAATAAGCTCGAATCCCCTGGTTGGAGTCATCGCCACATGTACTTTCATGTCGTAACGCTCGAGATACTGGGTTAACAACTGGCCCAGTTTTTCGTCGTCGTCAATAATTAGAATTTGTTTCATTCTCAAGCACTAAGTGGTGATTGGCAGGGTCATCGGAAATTCTGGTGAATGACAATAGTACGAATTCAACCCTTCGAAATCAATTCTGAAGATCCTGCCCCGAGATACATCGCTAAACGGCCCTCATGTTATTAGCACGGAATCGGTCGCAATCGGTGTGGTGTGCTGGCTGCAGATGGCAGGCGGGCAATGATTGGCACCTGAAAAGAGACCCGCTTGCTAGTTCGGATCAGGACCAATTCACCCGCCCATAAAGTGGTTCCAGAGGCATTTCGAGACGGCTTTTAGTATTATGTGCCGCCTCGAAATTTGGCGATACACAGCAATTCAGTCCACAAAGATGATTAACCTCGATCAAATAAGTTTAAGACGTGGCCCGCACTTGCTCTTTGAGGATGTGAGCCTGACGCTGCATCGCGGTGAACGCACCGGTGTGGTTGGACGTAATGGCTGTGGAAAGACCAGCCTTTTTCGAGCACTCGGCAAAGAGATCCCGCTGGATCACGGTGAGATCAGGGCTCCCGCAGATCTTCGCTGGTCTACCATGTCACAGGAAACACCTGGTAGCGACAGGTTGGCGTTGGACTTTGTTATCGATGCACACTCAGAGTATCGTAAGTTGGAAGCCGTGTTGGCTAGAGCCGAACGACTGGAAGACAACGATGCTATGGCCAGTCTGCATAGTAGGTTGGAAGCTATACATGGTTACGACATTCAGAATCGTGCCGAACAATTACTTTCTGGCCTGGGGTTTTCGACGACTGAATTCGACACGCCCGTCAGTAATTTTTCAGGCGGTTGGCGAGTCAGGCTGAACCTGGCTGCTGCACTCATGTGTCCTTCTGACCTGCTGATGCTCGATGAGCCTACTAACCACCTGGACCTGGAAGCAACCGTATGGCTGGAACAGTGGCTCAAGAGATACCAGGGCACACTGTTATTGATTTCCCATGACCGTACATTTCTCGATTCGATCATAGACCATGTTGTTCACTTCGAGAATGTCGGGCTCGATACTTACAAGGGCAATTACAGTGCATTTGAAAAGCAACGCGCGTTAAAGATGGCGCTGCAGCAGGCTCTGTTTGAGAAACAACAGAGGCGCAGGGAACAAATTGAAAATTTTGTCCGACGCTTTCGAGTAAAAGCAACCAAGGCCAGGCAGGCTCAGAGCCGCCTAAAAGAACTCGATCGCATGCAGGATATCGCCCCTGCGCATGTAGACTCACCTTTCCGATTCAAGTTTCCAGTGTTGGATCATCTGCCTGCGTTTCTGATGCAATTGGAGAAACTCTGCATTGGATTCGATTATCCCCTGGTGAAGTCTATCGATCTGGGCATTCGGTCAGAATCCCGAATTGGCCTGCTCGGATTTAATGGTAGTGGGAAGTCCACTCTGCTCAAGGTACTGGCGGGACAACTCGAGCAACTCGATGGAACTATTATCAGGGCCAAGAAATTGCGGGTCGGTTACTTTGCACAACATCAGGTAGACGAACTGAGCCCCGATGCGACACCGGTTGAGCTGCTACGTAATGCCAGCAGTAAGCGCGGCAATGTTGCGGAGAATAGCGTTCAGGAAATTCGAGACTTCCTCGGAGGATTCGACTTCCGAGGCAGTCGCGTGGATGAAACTATTGCAAATTTTTCAGGTGGAGAGAAGGCACGCCTGGCGTTGGCAAAGCTTGCCTGGCTTAAGCCTAACCTGTTGTTGTTGGATGAGCCCACCAATCATCTCGATCTGGAGATGTGTCATGCGCTGACCGTTGCGCTGCAGGAATATCAGGGAGCCATGATTGTTGTTTCCCATGATCGTCACCTGTTGGCCAACACAGTAGACGAATTTCACTCTATCCATGAAGGTGTATTCTCAGAATTCAAAGGGACCTTGCGTGATTATGAGAGATGGCTGGTATCCACATCCAGATCCAATAAATCAGCGTCCAAGCAAGCCTCTTCTGTCAGTGGTTCGAATGTTGCCAAGAAGACGCAGCGACAGCAGGCCGCCGCTAAACGAGAGCGCCTCGCCCCGCTCAGGAAAAAGGAAAAACACTTAGAAGCAGAGCTGGAACAGATACACGCCGAGTTGGATTCAATAGAGCAGCAACTAGCTGATGAATCGATTTACAGCGTAAGTGAAAAAACCAATCTCACCAAATTATTGCAGCAACAGGGGCAACTCAAGTCAGCAATAACGCAGAAAGAAGAGCAGTGGTTCAAGTTGCAGCAGGAGCTTTCCGAACACTAATTAGCTAAGCCGGCATGAAACGCAGAAACAGGTAGCCCCGATCGTATTCCTGCAATTCCAGCAGATCGCCATATTTGCACTGCCATGCGTCGCTAGCGAGGTCTGATCGCAGTGCTTCCACACCGCTCTCCTCTTCCCCTTCATCCAGCTTCGCAAAGGAAGAGATGCCGCGGCGAAATTCTTCCTGCAAGTAGGCCTCCGGGCGAGCCCAATCGGCGGAAGCGAAATGATCGACTAGATCTGGGGGTAGAGGAAAGGGGAAGCGCTCAAAAGTAGCACCCAGTTCATTGCGCACGAAGCTGGATAGCTCGGCCATGGTGGGTGACCAGCCCTTGTCGATATTGATGAAGCCAGGAAAATAATCGAATAGCCAGAAATTTGCCTTGTGTTCAATATCGAAAGTAAAGATCACCAGGGGGCCACCCCCGCTGACCCTGAGGGCCTCCCTGATGCCCTGTCGCCAATTGTCCTGGTGATGCAGGGAAAGTGTCATCACGGCGCCATCGAACTCAGCGTCGCCAAAGGGAAGCCCCTCGGCTGTGGCATTGTGCCAGCTCAGCTTTGCATGGGGTTGAGCCTGGTCACGCATTACTAGGGAAGGCTCTACCGCGTCGACACTGAATCCTGCTCG
>DMJN01000125.1 GCA_003451715.1 Gammaproteobacteria bacterium
CTCCTGGCCCCAGGGTCCCGCTGCCGCCAGCTCGGCTGCGGTTTCCATCGACAACCAGTGTGCCTCCAGCTGACCATCGCTGAGCAGGGTTGCCGTGAGTTGATCATCACTCAATAACCGTGCTGCCTCGGCTTCGAATGCCTGCCTGAACTGGTCCAGCCGGCTTTTCTCCACGCTGAGTCCGGCTGCCATGGCATGGCCGCCGAATTTGCTGAGCACTCCCGGATGGTGGCTTGCCACGGCGTCCAGGGCATCGCGTATGTGAAACCCCTTTATGGAACGGGCCGATCCTTTTAGTAGCTGGCTGTCACTGCCCGCTTCTGTGACTTCGGCGAAAGCGATGACCGGCCGATGAAAGCGGTCTTTTATGCGGGATGCCAGAATACCCACCACACCCTGGTGCCAACGCCTGTCAAACAGACACAGGGCCGGTGGTAAATTGTCTTCCTCCAGAACCAGTTCATCCAGAATGTGTATCGCCTGGTCCTGCATGTCGGCTTCTATCAGTTTACGATCCTGATTCATGGCATCCAGCTGCAACGCCAGCTCGTAGGCGCTGCCGGCACGGTCGGCAAGCAGGCACTCGATACCGGTTGACATATCGTCGAGACGCCCAGCCGCATTGAGTCGCGGACCGACACTAAATGCAAGATCACTGGCGGTCAGTCGCTGCGCCTTGCGTTTTGCCACTTCCAGCAAAGCCAAAATTCCGGGACGAGTTCGTCCCACCCGAATTCTCTTCAGACCCTCATCCACCAGAATACGGTTGTTACGATCAAGTGCGACAACATCGGCAACCGTACCCAGCGCCACCAGATCCAGAAGATTTGCCATATGAGGTTCTTCGAGTCCCTGTTCGGTGAACCAATTCAACTCTCGCAACCTGCTGCGCAAGGCCAGCATGACATAGAAAATGACACCGACACCGGCGATGCATTTGCTGGGAAATGCACAGCCCCCCTGGTTAGGATTGACGATTGTGTCAGCGACAGGTAATTGGTCTGCCGGCAGATGATGGTCGGTAACCAGCACCTGGATACCAGCCTGCTTCGCCGACCGCACACCTTCAATGCTGGATATTCCATTATCGACTGTTATGATCAGATGAGGCTCTAATACTTTGGCAAGTTCGACGATTTCCGGAGTCAGTCCGTAACCGTAGTCAAAGCGGTTCGGTACGATGTATTCGACATGCCTGGCGCCAAACCAGGTCAAGGCATTGATGGCCAGGGCACAACTGGTGGCACCATCGGCATCGAAATCCGAAACGATGAGGATCTTCTTCTGCCGGGCAAGGCAATCCACCAGCAGCTCAACTGCCTGTTCCATTCCGCTAAACAGATCCGGCGCTAACAGGTTCTTGAGGCCGAGTTGCAATTCTTCGGCACTCTCTATCGGACGTTGACTGTAAATGCGGCTGATCAGCGGATGCAGGGTGTCAGGCAGGTCGAGATCTGGATTGGGGATTCTGCGCTTCAGATGAATGGGCATCGTCACTAGGGGCGACAATGTGCTTTGATGAAACTCGTTACCTTACCCAGCTCATTAGCGACCACGCTGTAGCACTCTTCCCGCTCAAATAAATCCTGCAGCCCTTCCGGTAAATCAGGAGTCTCCAGCCCGGCGCTGGTGATAGCCTCGCTGAATTTTGCCGGATGGGCGGTGGCTAGTGCAATTATTGGCGTGTCTTCCGAGCCGCCACAATCCCGCGCCGCCTTAACGCCCACGGCCGTGTGTGGATCCAGCAGCTTCCCGGTTTGCTGAAACACCTCGGCGATTACTTCACAAGTAGTAGCATCATCCACACTGGCACTGTCGAAGCTGTCCTTTACTCGCTGCCACTGCTGCTCAGACACACTCGGGATCTGCTTGCCAAACCCACCCATAAATTCGGTTAGCCTGGCGCTGTCCCGATCAAATAAATCAAACAGGTATCGCTCGAAATTACTGGATACCAGGATGTCCATGCTGGGTGAAAACGTCTCGCTAAGATCGGTGATCGAGTAGTCATTGTTGCGGATGAAGCGATGCAGAATATCATTCTTGTTGGTGGCGACAATCAGGCGCTCCACCGGTAAGCCCATGCCCTTGGCCAGGTAGCCGGCGAAGATATCCCCGAAATTTCCCGTGGGAACCGAGAAGGACACGGCCTGATCGGGAGCACCGAGTTTCAAGGCCGCCGAAAAGTAGTAGACGATCTGCATCAGGATGCGAGCCCAGTTAATGGAATTTACCGCTACCAGTTGCCGATCCGTTGGCAGGAAAGACTGATCGGCGAAGGCCGCCTTCACGATTCGCTGGCAATCGTCGAAATTACCTTTAACTGCCAGGTTGAACACATTATTACCCGCCACAGTGGTCATCTGCCTACGTTGCACATCTGAGACACGTCCATGTGGATGCAGGATAAAGATGTCGACGTGGGCGGAATGCCGACAGCCTTCCAGTGCCGCAGAACCAGTATCGCCCGAGGTGGCACCCAATATGACTACCCGCTGGTCCTTGCGCGTCAGTACATGTTCAAGCAGCCGACCCAGCACCTGCAGTGCAAAATCCTTAAATGCCAGGGTTGGACCATGGTACAGCTCGAGCAACCATTCGTTCTCGGCGAGTTGGGTTAGTGGCGCCACCTCGGGGTGATCGAATTCGGCATAGCTTTCCTCGATGATGGCACGCAGATCTCCGGGGGGAATCTCATCTGAAATGAAAGGTGTTATGATTTTGAGCGCAAGCTCTGGGTAAGCCAATCCCTGGTAGCTACGAATTTCATCCGCGGTCAAGACTGGCAGTTCTTCGGGAACGAACAAGCCTCCATCCGGTGCCAGGCCAGTCAGCAGTACATCCTCAAAGCTTTGGGGAGAACAGCCACCGCGGGTGCTAATGTATCTCACGCTAGTTACCTTAGTATGCCTAGTCAGCTTCGCCGTGAAACGGTTCCACACGTATCCGATTAATACCCCCCGCCACGTCATCCAGCGCCTCAATGGCGGAGATCGCATGGTTGAGTTGTTTTTCGTTGGCTCGATGCGTGAGTATCACGATTGGTATGATTTCACTGACTGCTTCTTTCTGAATAACCGCTTCGATGCTGATGTCGTGTTCCTGGAGAATACTGGATATCTTCGCCAGGACTCCTACCTTGTCCACGGCTGGGATACGCAAGTAGTATTCGGCAACGATCTCGTTCATAGCCAGGATGGGTAGATCATCCCGTATCTCGCGGTAACCCAAAGCCGGATATACTGGTCCATGAACACCGGCGTTCAACTGCCTGCCAACATCAATTAGGTCGGCAACCACGGCAGAAGCTGTTGCTTCTGCTCCCGCCCCCGGTCCGCTGTAGAGCGTCGCTCCCACGGCATTGCCATGCACCAAAATGGCGTTGCCCACGCCATTGACGTTCGCTAATAATCGAGACTTGGATAACAGCGTGGGGTGTACTCGCATTTCTATACCCCGGTCGGTTCTGCGTGCAATACCAAGATGCTTAATACAGTACCCCAACTCATCAGCATAACTTATATCATCTGGCGTGATGCTGCTGATACCCTCGGTATAGGTCTTATCAAACTGCAGCGGGATGCCGAAGGCGATAGCACCCATGATGGTGAGCTTATGAGCCGCATCGATACCTTCCACGTCAAACGTCGGGTCGGGCTCGGCATAGCCTAACTCCTGGGCCCGCTGCAATACATCTTCGAAGGGAGTCTGCCTGGCAGCCATTTCGCTCATGATGAAATTGCCTGTGCCATTGATAATACCGGCAAGCCAGTCGATCTGGTTGGCTGCCAGTCCTTCCCGGAGAGCCTTGATGATGGGAATACCCCCGGCCACACTGCTCTCGAAGGCGAGACTCACATTGTTGGCCTGCGCCACGGGGAATAGCTCATTGCCACGCTCGGCGATCAACGCCTTATTGGCGGTAACCACGTGTTTGCCGTTGGCAAGCGCCTGTTTAACCACCTCGAAGGCCGGCTCGTAACCTCCCATGCTCTCCACCAGGATTTGTACTTCTGGATCGTTAACCACGGCGAATGGATCGGTGCTGGAATTGGGCACGCCACACTTTTCCAGAAGTGCCTTTCGTTCGGAATCCAATGTGCGCGTCGCCACACGGCTCACTGCTATAGCGCGACCCAGTCTCCTGGTAATCTCATCGGCATTGTCCTGCAACAGCAACAGCGTACCGGTACCGACGGTACCCAAGCCGCAGATGCCAACGCGAAGTGCATCGGAAGAGGATGAGGTCTGAGAATTCACTAGTCTGGTCTCGAACAGTTCAACAACAAGTCGCGGATTATACTGGAAACACCCAATAAACCCAGTGCAGAGGGTTACGAAGGGAAGATGGGAATCGGCACAACCAAGTGCCAGACGGAGAGGCTTCCTAGAGACTAATTACTTACTGA
Organism: Gammaproteobacteria bacterium; assembly: GCA_003451715.1. GTDB lineage: Bacteria > Pseudomonadota > Gammaproteobacteria > Pseudomonadales > Pseudohongiellaceae > UBA9145. The sequence goes on from DMJN01000125.1 coordinate 4,410, forward strand.
ATTTGTAGCATCGTCGCAAGTTGATCGGCTTCCACAAAACCGGGAATGAGACGTCCGTCGGGAAATATCAGCGCCGGCGTACCCGTGATTCCCAGTTCGTTTCCGAGGGCATAATGGGTGAGAATCGGTGTCTCGCATTCCATTTCCGGCAGGTTCTGCCCGTTCTTGGCCTGGGTGATGGACTTGTGTCGGTCCTCAGAGCACCACACGGAAATCATCTTCTGGTAAGAATCTGCATTCTCGCCCCCCCGCGGATACGCCAGGTAGCGCACCTGAATACCCTTTTCCAACATCGTATCCATCTCTCTATGCAGGGCTCTGCAATAGGTGCAGTCGACGTCAGTGAATACGGTGAGGCTGGCCTTAATATCTGTTTCGGGTGTAAAGATGATCATCTGGTCTTCGGGTATGGCGGCAATTTTTTCCAGAGTTCGAACCTGCCGGGTACCGGCGCTGAGATTCATCAATCCAGAATTCGTAGTCTGGTACATATCACCGGCAAACAGATAATCGCCCGATACATCGCTGTACAACATCTCGCCCGTATTAAGCTCAATTTCGAAAATAGTCGTCAGCGCCGTAGGCCTGATATCAAGGACCTGCAACTGATTCTGTGATGCCACCTCGATGGCTTGCACCAGCTTGGCACGCAGCGATTCATCCTGTGCCTGGGTCGTGACTGCGACAGCAGCCAGCAAGAGAAGCGACAGGAGAGACACAGTCTTGTAAGCTACTGATTTAATTGAATTCTTAATAAGGCTTCTCATTAAAACCTCCAGTAAATCCTGGTAGAATCCCCAGTGCCTGCCGGGGCCCTTGGCGCAAATTTGAGTCTAGTGTGTTTTCACACTGAAAAGAAGACCGGATTCACAGCAATGCAATTCATTTGCCAGAACGTGACCCGTCGCTCGGGCTTAGCTGGGTTTTTTATCCAGCTTCTCGGTAATCCGTGCCGCCCGACCTGCCAGCTCACGCAGATAATACAACTTGGCCTGGCGAACGTCCCCGCGACGCTTCAATTTGACACTGACCACCAGAGGACTATAAGCCTGGAATGTCCGTTCAACACCAACGCCGTGAGAGATCTTGCGCACGGTGAAAGATGAATTCAATCCCCGGTTGCGCCTGCCAATCACCACTCCTTCGAATGCCTGTAGACGCTCGCGATTGCCTTCCTTGATCTTTACCTGTACGACCACGGTATCACCAGGACCGAATTCTGGTAATTTCTTGGTCATCTGCTCGTCTTCGATTTGCTCGATGATTTTGTTCTTGCTCATCGCTGTTGCTCCTGAATTTTCATCACGTTGAGGATTCTTGCCCCTCATTTACGCGTCTTGTATTCGTTCTTAAACTGATCCAGTAATTGCTGCTGTTCCTCATTCAGGTTCAGCGCCTCTAATAGATCGGGCCGCTTCAGCCAGGTACTTCCCAGGCTTTGTTGCAAGCGCCAT